>CAZFYJ010000105.1:2270-7306 GCA_964523215.1 uncultured Sphingomonadaceae bacterium
GGCCGGGCAGGGCGCCCGCCGGCGCGGCCACGGTAAATCGAGGCGAGTAGCCCTTAAAAGGCGCCTTCACCGATTTGTACTTTCCGCTCGAAACCCAACTGTCGATCGCAGCGCGCGCACCAACACGGTGCGCCTCACGCGCCGCGGCCGCATGATCGATCCGCCGGTTCTCGGCAAGGCCTCACGCATCCAGACCGGCGAGGCCTTGCGCTTTGTGCTTGATCCGCTGCCGGGTGCCGTCCGCTATCGCGCCGTTCTCGCGCGCGATGCCAGCGGCGTGGAAAGCCTGGCCGAAAGCGAGGCCGATACGCCAAGCATTGATTTTGCATCCGTCGACGACGGGCGCTATTTCCTCCGCCTTACGGCCGACAGCGCCGAAGGGTTTGAAGGCTTTGCCCGCACCTATCAGATCACCCGTGCGCGCATGGCGGTTGCGGGGAGCGCACTGCCGGGCGACGATGGCAGCGTGCGCTTTCAATGGCAGCCGCTGGGCGAAGGGCCGGTGACCTACCGTTTCCAGCTGCGCGCAAAGGGGGGCGATGGCGCACCCCTTGTCGATCAGCAGGGCCTCAATCAGACCGCGCTCCAGCTCAGCAGCCTCCCACCCGGCACCTGGCTTTGGCGGATCGGCATGGCGCGCATCATCGATGGCGAGCGCATCGAAACCTGGAGCAATCCCGAAGAGCTGATCATCGGCAGTGAATGAGCGCGCCTGCCGAGACCGCATCGCCTGATCCGATCCGGCGCAATCTCCGGCTCGAATGGCTGCTGGTAACCGCGCTGTGCGCCGCACTTGCCCTGGCTGTTGCCCTGATGGCTCCCGGCAACCGCGCCGACAACGCCTTTTACGATACAGGCCAGCGCCTGCGCACGACCGCAGTTTCGCAGGATCTGCTGCTGGTACGCATCGACGAGCCGAGCCTGCGGGCCTTGGGCCGCTGGCCCTGGCCCCGGCGCATCCATGCCGATCTGGTGCGCACGCTGGATGCAGCAGGTGCGCGGGTCATCGCGTTTGACGTGCTGTTTGACGAACCGACGCCGGATGACGCCCTCTTCGCACAGGCCGTGGCCGCAGCGCGCGCGCCCGTGATCGCCGCGCGGGATTATTCAAGCCTGGCCGACGCGCCCTTTGCCGAGGCCGCGCCGCAGGAACCCACGCTCCTGTTGCAATCTTTTGACAGCACCGCGCATGTCATCATCGAACGCGACAGCGATGGCATCACGCGCCGCATGGCGCCGCTGCTCAGCATATTTCAGGGTGCGCGCAATCTTTCCGAGCTGCATCTGGCCGAAGCTGTGTACGGCGCCGCGAACGCCAAGCGCCAATCCCCGCTGGCAAGGGAAAGTGGCAATGGCAATGGCAATGGCAGCGTGCTCATTCCCTTTGTCGGCGAGGCCGATCCCTTTCGCAGCATCAGCTATGCCGCGGTGCTGAAGGGCGAGGTGCCGCCTGCATTCCTGCGCGACAAGATCATCCTGATCGGGGCGTCCGCACCCGGCCTTGGCGATACGCATCCGATGCCAGCCGCAGGCGGGGGAACAGGCTATGGACTGGATATCGTCGCCCACAGCCTGAATGCGATGCTGACCGGGGCCGCCATTCACAGCGTCCGCGGCATGCCGCATGCGCTGATGTCCGCGCTGTGCGTTGTGCTGCTGATGGCCATATTGGCACGGCTGACCCCCCGCCTCTCGCTGCCCGTCAGCCTTGCGGCAGTCGCATCCGTTATCGCCATCAGCTTCCTGCTGCTGAGCCGCGACATCTGGTTTGCACCAGCCGCCGCGACCGCCGGCATGATTGCTGCCTACCCCCTGTGGAGCTGGCGCAGGCTCTCTGCGATCGACCGTATCGTTGGGCAGGAGCTGGCCCGTTTTGCGCCCGGCGAACAGATCAACATCCCGACCACGGCGGAAAGGCTGCTGCCTGATCCGGCTGCGCTGCGGGTGGACCGCTTGCGCCAGGCCATTGGCGAGATTGAGGCGTTGCGCCGCTTCGTGTCCGATGCGCTTGATCAGCTGCCAGATCCGATGCTGGTGACGGATCAGACGGGCATGGTGCGCCTTGCCAACCGGGCGGCCACGGCCCTGTTCGGCCCGGCACCGGCGTCCCTGAAGTCAATCCTTCCCCAGGCGGCGCACGGCAACGAATATGCAGGCCCTGATGGCCGCAGCTTCAGCATCCGTGCAGCGCCGCTGACCGACAGCGGCGGCATCGTGCGCGGCGACATCTGGTATCTGGCGGATATCAGTGCAGAGCGCCGCGCCCGCGATGAGCGCGAACGCGTGTTGCGCTTTCTGAGCCACGACATGCGCAGCCCGCAAGCGGCCATCATCGCGCTTTTGCAACAGGATGACCTTTCGGCACCGGAAACGGTGGCGCGCATCCGCCACTATGCAACCCGCACGCTCGATCTGGCAGACAATTTCATTCACCTTGCCCGTCTGCAGACGCGCGAACCGGCGCTCGAGCCGGTGGAGCTGGGCGGCATCGTGCAGGAGGCTGTCGATGAACTGTGGCCGATTGCCAGAGATGCCGGGGCGACGATCACGATTGCGCCGTCTGACGATCTGACGGACGACCCGGCTGACGATGAACATGGCAAGACGGCGCAGGATGGCTATTGGATCGTTGGCGAGGGGCCGACGCTGCACCGGGTGATGACCAACATCATCGGCAATGCCATCCGCTATGGCGGCCCGCAGGTGCACATCCGCATTACGCTGGAGCATATGGCGGGGCAGATGATTGCAGTCGCCATTGCCGATGACGGCCCTGGCATTCCCGCAGAGCAGCGCGAGGCGATCTTCACCGAATTCGGACAGGCAGCCAATGCCAGCAGCGCCACGGGCACCGGCCTGGGGCTGAGCTATGTGCGCACGGCAGTGGCGCAGCACCAGGGCATGATCCGCCATGAAGCGGTCGAGCCGCATGGCGCATGTTTTCGCATCATCCTGCCGGCCCTGCGCGATGATGGCGCGGATGGCTGCGGCGCAGACGATTGAGAGGCGAGATGCCTTGCGCTTATGCGGCCGGGGCTTCGCCGCCGACCAGCTGGAGCACGCTGTCCTTGCTGACCCCGGCATTGCGCCGGTGGGTGAACCGCCCTTCGACCTGACCGCCCGGCGCGATGGTCAGATTTTCATAGGTCACATCGCCAGTGATGCGCGCGCTGCGCTCGATCGTCAGATCGCGCACTTCGATCGAGCCATCGACCAGCCCGGCCAATCGCGCCGATTCTGCACGCACCCCGCCCTTGATCTCGCTGCTTTCGCCCTGGACCAGATTGGCGCACACCAGATCGCCTTCGATACTGCCATCGATATGGATATCGACCGAGGCCGTGACATTGCCCTTGATCACCACATCCGCACCCAGAATCGAAAAGGGGGTGTTGCGGCTGCCGGTTGCCGAGCTGGCCATATCAGAACGACCTGACAATGGCGCTGAGCCGCCGTCCTGCGTTGGCTTTGATCTTGAGAACATCCTGATTGGCCTCCAGAAAGCGGCGCGGATCAACCGCGCTTCCATTGATGCGCACCTCGAAATGCAGATGCGGCCCAGTCGACCGACCGCTGTTGCCCATGCGGGCGATCTGCGATCCCGCCTCTACGACTGCGCCCAGCGTGACATCAAAGCCGGAAAGATGCGCATAGCGCGTGATGATGCCATGGCCGTGATCGATTTCAACCGTGTTGCCATAGCCAGACTGGACCCCGACAAAACTGACGCGGCCATTTGACGCGGCATAAATCGGCGTGCCGATCGGCCCCTTGAAATCCAGCCCGGCATGAAAGGCACCCGCGCCCGTGAAGGGATCGTGGCGATAGCCATAGCCGCTCGACATCAGCATTGATGCAGCAGGACTACTCAGCGGCATGGCCAGCAAGGACCGCTCCAGCCGCTCCATCCGGTCGAGTTTTGCAGCGAGCGCATCGAGCGCAGGATCACGCATGATCTTGGCAATGCGGCTGCGCGGCTGTGCCATCGGGATGAACGGACCACCCACCGCCACGCCATCCTCGCCGATCGCATCGGGATTGATGCCAAGCGCACGGATCGCTTGCTCGGCACGTGCGGCCCGCGCGTCAACAGCTGCCATCAGGCGCGATGCAAAGCGGCGCTGCCGCTGGTCGACGGCCGAGAGAGTCGAGGCAGATTGATCAGGCGTCGCCACATAGCCTGCATCCTTGCCTGCGTCCTTCACGCCGGGTGCCGGGCTGTCCGCATCGGATGCAGCAGCAGATGCGCTGCCCCCATTATCGGGCGCAATGGCCGCCGGATCGCTGCCGAAGTGCTTTTCGAACATTTCCTCAAGCTGCGATTGCCGCGCATCAAGCCGCTCTGCCTCATTGGCAAACTGGCTTTGATACGCCTTGACCTTTGCCTCACGCGCCTTCACCGCTGCCTCGCGCGAGGCCACAGCTGCGCGATCGCCCGCCGTGAACAGCTGATAGCCGGCCATGCCCAGCGTGATCACCAGCCACAGCAGCAAGCCTGCGCCGACGATTGTCACGGCGCGTTTCTGCAGCCGCGCGGACAGCCTGATGAACTTGATTTCACCATCGGTCCGCATGAAGATTTCACGGTCCTTGATCAGCGACGCTGCCCACGCCCGCTGTTCATTCACCCACTGCATCATATGCTCTTGCAACCCTGTTCTGCCCGTTCGGGCTTTTGCGGTGGGCTGCATTAGCGAACCTTCGCGCGGAGTCCGAATCCGAACCGGTGCGTTCGTGCTGAAGTGCCTGAATCACGCGACCAGCGGTTGCATTTGTTACATGTATGACGGCACAGCGCGACAATGGCGTTGTTCGCCTGGCAGCGAATCGATAAGATGTGGCCACAACAATCGAAGGGGGGTTTCAATGGACTGGATGCTGATGCCACTGCGGCGCTATGCCGATTTCAACGGCCGCTCGCGGCGCACGGAATATTGGATGTTCGTGCTGTTCCAGCTTATCGTGATTGTGATTCTGGCGGTACTTGCCGGGCTGACCGGCGGTTTCGAAGAACAAGGGGCAAGCATGCTGGGCAG
>CAZFYJ010000106.1:0-7193 GCA_964523215.1 uncultured Sphingomonadaceae bacterium
ACAACATAATCATGCGCATCGGCGAGCAGCATGCCCCAGCGGCTGCGATCGTTGAGCAGATCGCTCACGCTGACCGCGAGGGCATGAGGATCGTCTGCGGGAAAGAGCAGCCCGGTCCGCCCGTTTTCGATCAGTTCGCGATGCCCGCCGACATCAGACGCCGCAACCAGCTTGTGCTGCGCCATCGCCTCCAGCGGCTTGAGCGGGGTGACCAGATCGGTCAGCCGCATCTTCTTGCGCGGATAGACCAGCAGATCGACCAGACTATAATAGTGCTCCACCTCGGCGTGGGGCACGCGCCCGATGAAGCGTATGCGCGATGAAACGGGGGATCGCTCTGCCTGGGCCTTTAGCGCGGCTTCCTGCGGGCCGCCGCCGACCAGCAGCAGCTGCGCGGCCGGGGCACGGTTCACGATGGCGGGCATCGCGGCGATCAGATCGTCCAGCCCCTCATAATCGTAAAAGCTGCCGATGAAGCCCATCACATCGGCCCCTTCGAGGCCAAGGCGGCGGGCGAGCAGCCGATTCCGCGGCACGGGCGCGCCAAACATGTCGAGATCAACGCCATTGGGGGAAATGATGATCTTTTCAGGCGCAATGCCCCGCGCCACCAGATCATCGCGCAGCCCGGCGCAGATCACCGCCACTGCATCGGCCATGCGCACGGCCCGGGTTTCCAGCATGCGCGTCATCACATAGCGGGCGTTCCCCTCGCGCCCGGTGCCATTGCCGACCGCTGCATCCTCCCAGAAGGCGCGGATTTCATAGATCCACGGCAGCTGGCGACGGCGCGCGACCCGCCCTGCCGCCATCGCGCACAGCACCGGCGAATGGGCGTGCAGAATATCGGGCCGAAATTCATCGACCAGCGCCTCGATGGCAGCGGCGAAGGCCTGCACCTCGCGCCATTCGCGCAGCGGAGACGGCGCATCGGCAATCGCGGGCGTACGGAAAAAGCGCAGGCCGTCCACCTCTTCGGCCCGGGTGCCTGGCAAGGGATGCCGCACCCCGGTGATCCCGACCACATCCCACCCCTTGGACAGTTGCGCCTTCATCAGCGCACGCGTGCGAAAGCTGTAGCCGCTATGGGCCGGCAGGCTGTGATCCAATATGTGGAGGATGCGTGTCATTGCCCCGCCTTTAGCGGCAAAAGGCTTAACGGGCCGTCAACCCCGATCTGCTAATGATGCAAAAAACATCATGTTTTCAAGCTCGCATTCGGGAACAGGCCGCCGCGCATGGTAGATCATTTCGCCGTTGGGTTGACGCACGCGCTGATGGCCCTTGCCCTGTGGCGGCTGCTGTGGCGGCCCGATCTGGATGAAGAGGCCGATCTGATGCCGCGCGATCTGCAGCGCACGCAAGCCCGCAGGGGCAGCCAGCGGGGCTCAGGCCGGGACCGGGGCCAGGACGCCGCCGATGCGTGATCTGTTTCTGATCATCTTCCTGTTCGGCTTTCTGGCGCTCGGCTTCAAGCGGCCGTTCATTTTCGTGCTGGCCTATTGCTATGTCGATATCGTCGCGCCGCAGCGCCTGTCTTATTATCTGCTGAACGGCTTGCCGGTCTCGCTCATCGTCTTCGGGCTTGCGGTCGTTTCATGGCTGCTGATCGACGACAAACGCGGCCTGCGCTTCAGCATGCGCCAGTATATTCTCGTGTTTCTGCTCATTTATTGCGGCATCACGACCAGCCAGGCCGATTTTCCGGTGGAAGCGCTCGAAAAATGGGATTGGGTGTGGAAGGCGCTGCTATGGGCCATCTTCCTGCCGCTGACGCTGCGCACCAAGCTGCGGATCGAGGCCCTCGCCATCATCATGGTGCTGGGGGCGGGCTGCATTGCCATAGGCGGCGGCATCAAGACGCTGGCTGGCGGCGGCGGCTATGGCCAGCTCAAGCTGCTGATCGACGACAATTACGGGCTTTACGAAGGCTCGATCATGTCGTGCGTTGCCATTGCCATCATTCCGCTCATCCATTTTCTTTCGAAGCACAGCACGATTTTCCCGAGCGACTGGCGCGTCAGACTGTTTTGCGCGGCGCTGATCTTTGCCTGCCTGCTGATCCCCATCGGCACACAGGCGCGCACCGGCCTGCTGTGCATCGGCGCGCTCGCCATCCTTTCGCTGCGGGCGGTGCGTTATCGCCTGCTCTATCTGGCCGGGGCCGGGCTGCTCGCGCTGGCGGCCATCCCGTTTCTGCCGCAAAGCTATACCGAGCGCATGTCGACCATCACCGATCACCGTGCGGATCAATCTGCCTCGACGCGTGTGGCGGTGTGGATGTGGACGCTCGAATATGTGCAGTCGCATCCCTTTGGCGGGGGCTTTGATGCCTATCGCCAGAACGAGCTGCGCGTGGACAAGGTCGAAACCGAAAAGGACGGCAACCAGACCGAAGTGGACATTGAAACCTATACCGATGCCGGCCGCGCCTATCACAGCAGCTATTTCGAGATGCTGGGTGAACAGGGCTGGCCCGGCCTTGCCGCCTGGCTGGCGCTGATGGCGGCCGGACTGATCCAGATGGAGCGGCTGCGACGGCGCTACAAGCAGGCCGTGCGCAAGGATGCATGGATCGCGCCCATGGCAACGGCTCTGCAAAATGGCCAGATCATCTACATGGTCGGCTCGCTGTTTGTCGGCATCGCGTTCCAGCCCTTCATCTACATGATGATCGCGCTCCAGATCGGCCTGTCGAGCTATGTGAAGCGGCGGGAAGAGGTTGCCAGCTGGCGGCCGATGGTGGTGCGGCAGGAGGACGGGCGACTGACAGCCCCGGCGGCCTGAAGCGATGCGAGGCGAGATGGACGCATCGCCCGGCTTCGGAATGGCAGCAACGACAAGAGCTGGGGCTAGCCTGTGCGTCACGCAAAGGCGGACAGGATCCTGAGCGCCTCATCGGCATAATGATGCGCAAGCGCTGATCGCCGCCGCGGCGATGCGGGGCACTGGCCAGGCGCGGCCGATCGCGCTACACGCCCGCACATGCTTGCCAGCCTGATGCGCCCTGCTGCCCCGCCCCAAAGCCATTTTCAGGCCCTGAACGAGGCCCTGAACGAAGCCCTATCTGGCACCCGGCCGCCCGTGCCGCCGGCAATCGTCCCCGATCAGCTTGAGGCCAATCTCTATCGCTATGGCATGGGCACAATCGAATGGGTGACCAGCCATATGCGCGATATCGGCGTTGCGCTGGGGCTGGGGATCGGCATCTATCTGCTGCTCGCTTGGCTGCGCGGCATGGCGCGAAAGCGGGCAGGCGGGCGCGACGTGGCGGCACCGGGTGCAATTTTCTGGCGCACGCTGGCGCGGACCAATGGGCTGTTCATGGCCATGGTGCCGGTGCAGCTGATTGCCCTGATCGCCAATCCGCCGCCGCGGCTGGGCAACGCGCTGATCCTCGCATTTTTTGCAGTCATGGCCTTTCAGATCGCGCTGTGGGCGCGCGAGGTGATCCTCGGCCTGGTGCAGCGGCGCGCCGGGGCCGACGGGCAGGATGCGCTCTACAATGCCATTGGCATCATCCGCCTGCTGGTCACAGTGGCGCTGTTTGCGATCGCCGCAATCGTCGTGCTCGATACGCTGGGCGTCAATGTCGGGGCGCTGATTGCCGGGCTGGGCATTGGCGGCATTGCCATTGGCCTGGCCGCGCAGGGGATCTTTGCCGATCTGTTCGCCGCCCTTTCCATCCTGTTCGACAAGCCGTTCCGCCGGGGCGACGTGGTGCAATATGACGGAACAACCGCAAGGGTGGAGAAAATCGGGCTGAAAAGCACGCGGCTGCGCGCGCTTTCGGGCGAAGAGAAAATCATTTCGAACACCAATTTGCTGAGCAAGGAAATCACCAATCTGACGCTGAGCGATGCGCGGCGCGTGCGGCTGACGATCGGGCTGGTGCACCATAGCCCGGTGGCGCTGCTGCGCGCTTTTCCCGCTGTGGCCGAGGGTGCGGTGATCGCCGCGGGATCGCGCTTTGTGCGCGCGGGCATCTTGCAGATCGGTGCAAGCTCCATCGATCTGGAAGTCGATATCGAAGTGGAGAGTGACGATCTGGCGCGCATCGGGGAAGAGCGGCACGCCGTGGCAATCGCGCTGATCGAGGCCTTGCGCCGTGATGGCTATGAGCTCGCTTATCCGACTCAGACCACCTATACGGCGGCTCCCGATGGCACGTTGGTGATGCCCTATGCCGCACCGGGCGCAGCCACGCCCGCCCGTGCCGCTACGGAAAGCAGGAGGCCGCGCAAATCTGCTGCGACGGCATTGGCAGCGCCGCCAAAAACGGCTTAATTGGCGGACATAACAGACCAAGAGGAGCAGGACATGACAGAGATCAGCGCCGCCGAAATGCAGGGCAAGGCCGGGGAGATGCTGGGCACATCCGAATGGGTGACGGTCGATCAGGCGATGATCGACACATTCGCGAACGCAACCGGCGATCACCAGTTCATTCACGTCAATCCGGAAATGGCGCGGATGACCCCCTTTGGCACCACGATTGCGCACGGATTTCTGACGCTGTCGCTGTTGCCGATGCTGCTCGAAAAATCGGATTGTCCGCGCATCGCCGGCATCAGGATGGGCGTGAATTATGGCGCCAACAAGTTGCGCTTTCTGGCACCCGTCAAATCCGGCAGCCGGGTGCGCGGCCATTTCAAGCTGATCCAGCTGGAGGAAAAGCGCCCCGGCCAGTGGCAGCAGACAATCGAATGTTCGGTGGAAATCGAGGGGGAGGACAAGCCCGCGCTGATCGCCGAGTGGATCAACCAGTTTTTCGTGTGAAGCAAAATTGCCCCGCCAATCATGGCACGGGGCCCATGATGTGAAAGGATATCCCCCATGCGCGATGCCGTCATCGTTTCCACCGCCCGCACGGCCATCGGCAAGGCCTATCGCGGTGCATTCAACATCACGCCCGGTGCAACATTGGGCAGCCACGCGCTCAAGGCCGCCGTGGAGCGGGCCGGCATCGATGGCGGCGAGATTGACGATGTGCTGTGGGGTTCGGCGCTGCAGCAGGGGGCGCAGAGCCCCAATATCGCCCGCCTGGTGGCGCTGCGCGCTGGCCTGCCGGTCAGCGTTTCGGGCATGAGCATGGATCGCCAATGCTCCTCCGGCCTGATGACAATCGCAGCCGCTGCCAAGCAGGTGATCGTCGACAAGATGGATATCGTCGCGGCAGGCGGCCAGGAATCGATCTCCATGGTGCAGACCAAGGAGATGCGCGTGACGCCCGATATGGAGCTGGTCGCCCTGCACAATGCCACCTACATGCCGATGCTGCAGACCGCCGAAATTGTGGCCAAACGCTATGATATCAGCCGCGATGCGATGGATGCATACAGCCTGCAATCGCAGCAGCGCACCGCCGCCGCGCAGGCGGCCGGGCTGTTCGATGCCGAAATCGTCCCCGTCACCACCACCATGGCTGTGACCAACAAGGAAACCGGAGAGACCACACAGCGGGAGGTGACCATTGCCAAGGATGAGGGCAATCGCGCCGATACCACGCTGGAGGGGCTGAAGGCGCTCAATCCCGTGGTCGGGCCCGATGGCACCATCACCGCAGGCAATGCCAGCCAGCTTTCCGATGGCGCGTCCGCCTGCATCGTGATGGAGGCCGGCGTCGCGGCGAAAAAGGGGCTGACGCCGCTCGGCCGCTATGTCGGCATGGCGGTAGCCGGCACCGAACCAGATGAAATGGGCATCGGACCGGTCTTTGCCATTCCCAAATTGCTCGAACGCAATGGCCTGAAGATGGACGATATCGGCCTGTGGGAGCTGAACGAGGCCTTTGCCGTGCAGGTGCTCTATTGCCGCGATCGACTGGGCATTCCGAACGAGCTGCTCAACGTCAATGGCGGCTCCATCTCGATCGGCCACCCCTATGGCATGACCGGGGCACGCTGCACCGGCCACGCCCTGATCGAGGGCAAGAGGCGCGGCGCGAAATATGTTGTCGTCACCATGTGTGTGGGCGGCGGCATGGGTGCAGCCGGGCTGTTCGAAATTTTGTAAAGGCGCGCAGCCACGCAGCCACGCCCGGCGGCCTGCCGTGCGGCGTGCCATGCCGATCATGCGGCCGGGCGGGCTTGACGCTGTGCACCTCATCCCTTATAGTTTCATATGAAACTAGTTTGGAGACAGTGCCATGGCCGACCGGCTTGAAAATGCGCCCGATAATCCGCTGGGTCTCGATGGCTTTGAGTTCGTCGAATTCACAGCACCCGAAAAGGGCGTGCTGGAGCCGGTCTTTGCGACGATGGGTTTCACCCATATTGCATCGCACCGCTCGAAAGACGTGCATCTGTGGCGTCAGGGCGAAATCAACCTGATCGCCAATTATGAGCCGCGCAGCCCGGCCGCCTATTTCGCCGCCGAACATGGCCCGTCCGCCTGCGGCATGGCCTTTCGCGTGAAAGACGCTGCTGCAGCCTACAAGGAGGCGCTGGAGCGCGGGGCGGAACCAGTAGAGAGCAAGACCGGCGTCATGGAGCTGCGCATCCCCGCGATCAAGGGCATTGGGGGGGCGTTTATCTATCTGGTCGATCGCTATGCCACGCTCGACAATCCGCAGGCGCTCTCCATCTATGATATCGACTTCGTCTATCTGCCCGGTGTCGATCGCCTGCCCGCGGGCGCGGGCTTCAAGACCATCGATCACCTGACCCACAATGTCTATGGTGGCCGCATGGCGCATTGGGCGGGCTGGTATGAGCGGATCTTCAATTTCCGCGAAATCCGCTATTTCGATATCAAAGGCGAGTATACCGGCCTCACGAGCCGGGCAATGACGGCGCCGGATGGCAAGATTCGCATCCCGCTGAACGAGGAAGGCAAGGCGGGTGGCGGGCAGATCGAGGAATATCTGCGCGCCTATAATGGAGAGGGCATCCAGCATATTGCCCTCATCTGTGACGACCTCATCGCCTGCTGGGACAATTTGAAAAAGCTGGGCGTGCCCTTCATGACGGCGCCGCCCGATACCTATTATGCCATGCTGGACGAGCGGCTGCCCGGCCATGGCGAGCCTGCCGCCGAACTGCAAAAACGTGGCATATTGCTCGATGGCACGACCGAAGGCGGCCAGCCACGCCTGCTGCTCCAGATCTTCGCGCAGCCGCAGATCGGGCCGGTGTTTTTCGAATTCATCCAGCGCCGCGGCGATGAAGGCTTTGGCGAGGGCAATTTCAAGG
>CAZFYJ010000107.1:0-7157 GCA_964523215.1 uncultured Sphingomonadaceae bacterium
GCTTCGAGCACGAGATTGGGCATCTGCCGCGCCATGGCCTCCGACCGCAGGCGCCATGAACGCTGCATTTTTTGCAGAGACACCGCATGTGAAGGTCAATTTCATCAGCACTCTGGGCTATGGCGACCCCGCCACAATCTTCCCGCGCAGCCCGCGCCCGGATTTCGCCCGCTTCAACAGCATTGCCTGATCGCACATTTGGTGCGTAAAGGCGCGCGCATGCGTTGCCTGATCATCGAAACGGCGAGCCGATGGTGCTCGATCGCGCTTGCCGAGGATGGCGCGCTTGTGGCCTATCATCATGAGGTGCTGGGGCGCGGACATGCGGAGCGGCTGCTGCCGGCGATTGCCGCCTTGCCCGATGGCGGCAGGGCGCACGCGCTGCGCGTCAATCGCGGGCCGGGCAGCTTCACGGGCGTGCGCATCGGGCTGGTTGCGGCGCGGGCGCTGGGTCTTGCCTGGGGCGCCCCGGTGCACGCCTATGACGGCCTTGTCGCACTGTCTGCGGCGGCACAGGCAGCCGATCCGGCGCTGGCGAGATGGCCCCATGCGGTTGCCGTGCCCGGCGGGCATGGCGAGTTTTTCCTGCAGCGTTTTGCGCCAGATGCGCAGGCCGTATCATCGCCGGTTGCAATGCTGCCCGAAGATGCGCGCGCCTATTGCGCAGGCTGTGCGATCATCAGCACCGATGCCGATGTGGCCGCCGCGCTCGATCCGGTTGGCCACAGCATCTTGCTCGAAGCCGATGCCCGCCACGCATTGCTGCTGCAGCCCGAACAGCTTTTTCCCGATGGTGCGCCAGCCTATGTCCGCCCGCCGGATGCTACCCCTGCGAAATCGCTGGAGCCGAGGCCGCTGCCGCATGAGTAACGACGTGCTGCAGCCGATCGAGCAGGCACATCTGCCCGCCGTTCACGCCGTGATGGCGGATGCGTTTGATCCCCGCTTTGGCGAGGCGTGGAGCATAGCCCAGCTGAGCAGCGGGCTGATGATGCCGCATACGCATGGTGCCGTCTTGAGCGCCGGTGGACTTGATATGAGCCATCCTGCCAAAGCCTTTGTGATTTACCGCACCCTGATGGGGGAAAGCGAAATGCTGTTGCTTGCCGTCGCCCGCAGTCATCAGGGCAGAGGGCATGGGCGCGCGCTGATCAGCCACTGGATGAGCGAAGCGCGCAAGCAAGGCGCGACAAGATTTCTGCTCGAGGTGCGCAAATCAAATCGCGCCCTGGAACTTTATGAAAAAATGGGTTTCAAGGTGATTGGCCGTCGGCCTGATTATTATCGTGGAGATAATGGCACCCGGCATGATGCGCTGACTATGTCCATTTCATTGGAAATGTTCCAAAAATCTGATCATTGACCGCGCATTATTTTTTGCACAGTCAGCGCTTGCGCTTAATCATGAAATGGCTATGTGCACGTAAAAGGTCCTCAATGGACCGGAGCAGTTCAACGGTGCTTTATGGGAGAAGCAAAATGACTGATATTGCCGACCAGGACGAAATTCTTATCACGCTGACATCGGATATTGTGAGCGCACATGTCAGCAACAACAATGTGACGGTGGAGGATCTGCCGCTGCTGATCAAAAGCGTTCATTCAGCCCTTGCCAGCCTTTCTGCCGCAGAAGCGCCGGCCGCGCCGAAGCAGGAGCCTGCGGTTTCGATCCGCACGTCGGTGAAACCCGATTATATTGTCTGCCTTGAAGACGGGAAGAAGATGAAGATGCTCCGCCGTCACCTGATGACGGCCTATGGCATGACGCCCGAAGATTATCGTGCGAAATGGAATCTGCCCGCGGATTACCCGATGGTTGCGCCCAATTATGCCAAGCAGCGGGCAGATCTCGCCAAGAAGATCGGCCTTGGCACCAAGGGTGGCCGCCGCAAGAAGAAATAAGGCGGCCGCTCCCGCCTTGTGTGCCTGCGCAGGGCTTTCTATATCGGTCCAAGGATAGGCCATGGGCACACGAATCGACATAGAGGCGCTGTGCGCCGAAAAGGGTCTGCGCATCACGGAGCAGCGCCGGGTCATTGCCCGCGTGCTCTCTGATGCCGATGATCATCCCGATGTTGAGCAGCTGTATCAGCGGGCCAATGCGCAGGACAAATCGATTTCGATCGCTACGGTCTATCGCACGGTTCGGCTGTTTGAAGAGGCTGGCATTCTCGATCGGCACGATTTCGGGGATGGCCGCGCCCGCTATGAGGCGGCGCCCGAGGCGCATCATGATCATCTGATCGATGTCGAAACCGGCAAGGTGCTGGAATTTGTCGATCCCGAGCTGGAGGCATTGCAGCGCGAGATCGCTGCGAAGCTTGGCTATCGGCTGGTTGATCATCGCATGGAGCTTTATGGCGTTGCCATCCAGAAGCCGGAGTAAGGTGCGCTGACCGCCGAGCTGGCCGGGCAGGCATCCAAAGCCTCGCTGCATCCGCGAGCGATGCTCCGGCTGGCCGGCATCATCCTGCTGCTGCTGGCCTGCGTTCCGCTGCATATGGCCTGGCGGTTCCTGGGTCGGCATTCGCCCTGGCCGCGGCGCTTTCTGGCCGGTGCGGGCTGGTGCGCCGGTGCGCGTGTGCAGCGCGTCGGCACACCCATCGCAGCACCTTGCCTGTACATTGCCAACCATCTCAGCTGGATCGATGTGCTCATCCTCGCCGGGGCGACGGACAGTGCCTTTGTCGCCAAGGCAGAGATGGAACATTGGCCGCTGCTGGGCTGGATGGCGGACCTCAACGATACGGTCTATGTGTCGCGCGAGGCGCGGCTGGAGGCCCACAAGCAGGCCGTGCGTGTGCAGAATGCGCTCAAAAGCAGCAAGCCGCTGACCCTGTTTCCCGAAGGCACGACCACCGATGGCCGTGCGATGAAGCTGTTTCGTTCATCGCTGCTCGCTGCAGTTTCGCCTCCGCCAGAGGGCGTCGCGGTGCAGCCGGTGGCAATCGATTATGGCGCCGATGGCGTCTTTGTCGGCTGGACGATGGACGAATCCGTTGGTCAGAATGCGCTGCGCATCCTCGCCCGCCCCGGTCCGATCCGCGTGACGCTGCATTTTCTGGAGCCGCTGGCCGACGCCGTGACGCATGATCGCAAGCGGATGGCGCAAATCAGCCAGGAAAGAATCGGCGCCACGCTTTGCATCGGGATCGAAGGGCAGTAAGGCGGCTTCATGTCTCAATCCGCGCCGCGCCGCTTCCACATCAAATCCTTCGGCTGCCAGATGAACGTCTATGATGGCGATCGCATGGCGGAATTGCTGGCTGCCGAGGGCATGGTGGCGGCAACGGATGCGGCGGATGCCGATCTGGTGGTGCTGAACACCTGCCACATCCGGGAAAAGGCGACCGAAAAGGTGTTTTCGGACATCGGGCGCATCGCAAAGGCGAGTGCGGGGCAAACGCGCATCGCCGTCGCCGGCTGTGTTGCGCAGGCCGAGGGCGAGGAAATCATGCGCCGCGCGCCGGCCGTCAATCTGGTCGTCGGGCCGCAAGCCTATCACCGCCTGCCAACCATGATTGCGGCGATGGAGCGGGGCGAGCGCATGCTCGATACCGACATGCCGACGGCCTCCAAATTCGCGTCGCTGCCACCTCGGGCGCGGCGAGTTGCGCCGAGCTCGTTCCTCACGGTTCAGGAAGGCTGCGACAAATTCTGCACTTATTGTGTGGTGCCCTACACACGCGGTGCCGAAATCAGCCGGCCCTGGGGTGATCTGATCGCCGAGGCGCGGCGGCTGGTCGATGGCGGCGCGTGCGAAATCACGTTGCTCGGGCAGAATGTCAACGCATGGCGGGGCACGGACGATGGCGGACGACCACAGGGTCTCGACGGTTTGATCCGCGCGCTCGCCCGTATCGATGGGCTGGCGCGGATCCGCTACACCACCAGCCATCCCAACGACATGAGCGACGCGCTGATCGCCGCGCATGGCGAGGTGGACAAGCTGATGCCCTATCTGCACCTGCCCGTGCAGGCTGGCAGCAACCGCATCCTGAAGGCGATGAACCGCAATCACAGCACCGAAAGCTATCTTGCGATCATCGAAAAAATGCGGGCGGCCAGGCCTGATATCGCCATTTCGGGCGATTTCATCGTCGGATTTCCTGGCGAGAGCGAGGCGGATTTTGCGCAAACCCTGCAGATCGTCGATGCAGTCGGCTATGCGCAGGCATTCAGCTTCAAATATTCGCCACGCCCGGGCACGCCCGCAGCAGAGATGGACCAGCAGATCGCGCCGGACGTGATGGATGACCGGCTGCAGCGCCTGCAGGCCGCGATTCTGGCGCATCAGGCGGCGTTCAATGCCGCGAGCGTTGGCCGCCGCACGCAGATATTGATCGAGCGGGAAGGGCGTCTGCCGGGCCAGAAGCTGGGCAAATCGCCATGGCTCCAGTCCGTGCTGGTGGATGGTCCCGGGCTGACGATGGGCAGCTTGCTGGATGTGCAGATCGAATCCGCGGGGCCAAACAGCCTTGGCGCGCGAATCCTGGCCAGGGAGAATGCCTGAATGTCGAAAAAGCCGGTCGCTGCCAGCGTAGGGGAGAAGGCGCGCCTCGACCTGCATTTCGATAAATCGCATCTGCTGGGGTCGCTTTTCGGCGAATTTGATCGCAATCTTGTGCTGATCGAGAATCGGTTTGGCGTGTACATATCGGCGCGCGGCGAGCGGCTGGTGATCGAGGGTGAGGCGGAAAGCTGCGCCCGCGCCCGCGATGTGCTGACGAGCCTCTACAACCGGCTGGTCCAAGGCCATGATATCGATGCCGATATGGTCGAAGGGGCGATTACGATGTCGGCGCAGCCCCTGCTCGATGGCATCATCCGCAACGATCCGGCAAAGCCGCCGCCGATCATGATCCGCACCCGGCGCAAGACCATTGTGCCGCGCACCGCGACGCAGATCACCTATATGGAATCGCTGGTGCGTGATGATGTGATTTTCGCGCTGGGGCCCGCAGGCACAGGCAAGACCTATGTTGCGGTGGCACAAGCGGTCGCCATGCTCATCACCGGTGCGGTATCGCGCCTCATTCTTTCCCGCCCCGCCGTGGAAGCGGGCGAGCGCCTGGGCTTTCTGCCCGGCGACATGAAGGAAAAGGTCGATCCCTATCTGCGCCCGCTCTATGACGCGCTCTATGATTGCCTTCCTGCCGAGCAGGTGGAGCGGCGTATTGCGAGTGGCGAGATCGAAATTGCCCCGCTGGCCTTCATGCGCGGGCGCACGCTGGCAGAAAGCTTCATCATCCTTGACGAGGCGCAAAACACCACGCCTGCGCAAATGAAGATGTTTCTCACGCGTTTCGGCCAGGGCAGCCGCATGGTCGTGTGCGGCGATCCCCGGCAGGTGGATCTGCCCGGCGGCCCGCCAGCATCCGGCCTTGCCGATGCCGTGGGGCGGCTGGAGGGTGTGGAGGGGATCAGCGTCGTTCGCTTTTCAAGCGCCGATGTGGTGCGGCATCCAATCGTCGGCCGCATTGTCGATGCCTATGAGGGCACCGAATAAAGCCTATTCGACCGCCAGCAGGGTGGAATCGCGATAGCGCGGGTCATCCGCTGTAAACAGCCCGTCGAGCCGATCGAACCCAATGTCGAGAAGCGCCACATTGCGCAGCCCGTCCAGCTTGAACGTGCCCAGCTTTAGCTCGCGCGGGGGCGCGCCGTTTTTTTCAAGCGCAACCGCATCCATGTGCATCGCATCATTGCGCATGTAGATGATGTGCGGGGCCAGCCGCATTGTGACGCGGTTATATTCGGCAGAAACGCAAAGCTGGCGGGCAATGGCCTCGAAGATGATCAGATGCTCGGACATGGCGGCAATGTGCCAATGTTGATTGTGCGCCGCAACAAAAAAGCCAGCCTGATGCGTTCAGGCTGGCCTTTTTTCAGTTCTGATCCGGAATGATCAGAATTTGATGCCGGCTTCGATGCCCCAGATGCGCGGCTCGTTCACAAATCCGGTGAGATTGTTGAAATCGATGCCGCCAACGGCCGAAACATCGTTGGTGATGTTGCGCACAAAGCCTGCCACATCCCACTGATCCTGACGATAGCCGACACGCAGGCCACCTTCGAGCATCGAATCATCATTGAATTCGCGGCTCGTGTAGAGGAAAAAATTCACTTTGGAGCGATAGGCCCAGTCGGTGAAGGCATAAAGCTCGCCGGAGCCGAGCGGCAGGGCATAGCCTGCCGTCCAGTTGGCAGACCATTTGGGCGCCTGGGGCAGCTGGTTGCCATTGATGGAGAAAATGCCTGGCGAGAGTGGACGAACCGGATCGGTGACAGTGCAGCCGCCGCCACAGCCGGTGATGAAGGCATTTGGATCGCGGATCTGCGCGTTGTTGTAGCTCACGCCGAGCGAGAGTTCGAGGCCTGTGACGGGGCGCGCTTGCAGCTCGGCCTCAAAGCCATAGCCACGGACCTTGTCGACGTTGATCAGCCGGGCAACGTTGCTTGCGCCGCCGACCGCGGTCAGCTGTGCATCGTCGAGCGTGTAGTAGAAGGCCGAAAGATTGGCGCGCAGACGATTGCTGAGCGCAGTCTTGATCCCCGCCTCGTAGGACATGATCGTTTCCGAACGCGCCGTGCTGATGGCGCTCTGGACCGTGCCGAATGCAAACAGCGCGCGGCCCTGGATGCTGGGCGCGCGATAGCCATTGGCAATGCGGGCATAGATCGAGGTTTCCGGCGTGATTTCATAGCGGGCGCTGGCATCCCAGGTGAGATTGCTGTCCGACACATTGGCGGTGCCGGTGCCCAGCGCGCCAAACAGGCCGGCGCGGCCGACGCGCAGCTGGCGCTCATCATCATTGTAGCGCAGGCCGCCCGTCAGGAAGAGTTGCTCCCCGACAGGCACGGTGACCGATCCAAACAGGCCCCAGGCCTTCGAATCCTGCTGCTGATTGGCCGTGACATTGGGCACCAGCGTGGTGGGCGTGCCAAAGTTCAGCGATTGGATGCGCAGGAACTCGTCGAAATAGAAGAAGCCGGCCTGCCACGTCACACCCTCGCTGTTGTTGGAGGCAATGCGCACTTCCTGCGTCAGCTGGTCGAGCGCGGGCACATTGTCCTGCGAATTGGCGCTGAAGGGGATGAAGCCAGGGCCGGCAGGGGTGCCGCCGTCAATATCGCCGCGGCTTTTATAGTCGCCG
>CAZFYJ010000108.1:0-7087 GCA_964523215.1 uncultured Sphingomonadaceae bacterium
CCCGCGAAAGCGCAGTGTGATCTTCACCTTGTCGCCCTCTTCGATGAAGGAAAACACCTTCTTCATCTTCACATCCAGATCATGATCATCGATGTTGGGACGCATCTTGATCTCTTTGATTTCTTGGGTCTTTTGGGTCTTGCGTGCGGCATTGGCCTTTTTCTGCGCCTCATATTTATATTTGCCGACATCAAGAAACTTGGCGACCGGCGGATCTGCATTGGGCGATACCTCGACCAGATCAAGACCGATGTCGGCGGCCTGCTCCATGGCTTCGGCAGTGAGCATCACGCCCAGATTTTCGCCATTTTCATCAATCACCCGCACCTTGGGGGATGTTATGAATTCGTTGTAGCGCGGCCCGCTGCGCGGCATGGGGGCATTGAGGGGGCGGCGAATGGGAGGCGTTGGAATAAGAAAAACTCCTGATGATTGAAAAGAGCCCGGCTGTGCACTGATGCCGCCGGGCAATGCTCTCTAGCCAAGATGGCCGGGAAAGAAAAGATGTTTGCCGCATCCGTCGCCGCGGTTGCGCCGCGCAGCCGCTGCCTGTGGCGCGTGGGACACAGCATGGCACACGGGTGGCAGGCTTATGCCAGATGGGCAACAAGCGCCGGGATCTTCACTTTCAGCTTGAAAAAACCGGCGCGCGCATGCGGCCAGGCCCGGCTGTCCCACGCCCGGCGCAGCTGCACCAGCGGCATGCCCGTGGCGCGCAGCGCGGGCGCCATTGCATCGATGAGCGCGGCCACCTCGCCGGCCGGGGCATAGCCAGTCACGATCGAATCCGCTCCGCTTGCGCGCGCCCAGTCTGCCAGCATGCGCGCAAAACCATCCGCCTGCGCTGGCCCATGTGCATCGGCCGTGATGATGCGCGCATCCACCCCGAAATGCGCGGCTGCGCGCGCTGCCGCATCGGTAAGGGCCCCCTCGGCAAAGCGTGCAGCAGGTGCATCCTGCGCACCGCCTGAAGCGCGGGCGAGCACCGCAATCGCACGCACGGTTCCAGTCACAGCCCAGCTTTCAGGGTGAAGATCGTCCTCGCTCAGCAGCAAGGCAACAGCGCCATCGGCATGCGCAGCCGCGGGCGCAAGCGGCGCCGGCGCGGGCAGGGCAGTATCCTCCACCAGCGGGGCTGCGCTTTCGTTCAGCATCGTCCCGGGATCAAAGCGGCCCATCGTGTTGCGCACGATATTGTCCCGCCGCGCCAGATAATGTTTGCCCTGCGTGTGAAGGCCAGCGACCCAGCGCCACGACAAAGTGTTGGATGCAGGGTCTGCATCCAGCAGGTTCCGGTAGAAAAAATCCGCCCCCAGCTGCCAGGGCAGGCGCAGCGTAAAAATCCAGATGCTGGCAAACCACATGCGCGTGTGATTGTGCAGCCAGCCCGTGGTGAGCAGTTCCTGAGCCCATGCATCAAAACAGTCCAGCCCCGTGCGGCCGTGCGTGGCCGCGACCAGCGCATCGGCGCGGGGTGGATCGCTGGCGCACTGCGCGTTCAGTGCCGCAAGCTCGGCCTGATAGCGCAGCCAGATCGACGGGCGCATTTCCAGCCACCCTTTCCAGTAGCTGCGCCAGACCACTTCCTGCACGAATTTTTCGGCAGCGGCAAAGCTGTGGCGGCGCAGCACCGCCGCGATCACCTCTTCCTCGGTGATCATGCGACGGCGGATATAGGGCGAGAGGGCAGAAACATTGCTGCGATCGTCCGGCCCGCGATCGACATTGCGGTGCGCCGCATAAGCATGGCCCGCCCGCGGCAGAAAATCATGAAGCCGGGCAAGTGCCGCCGCGCGGGTTGGTTCCCATGTCATGCCGGGGTGCTAGTCCCGGCCGGGCAGCCCTGTCTGCATGGGCTTAGGGTCAGGACCGATCAAAGGCAGCTTGCGGGGTGTCACAAGGGCGATCGGTCGCGCAGCGCTTGGTGATCGCTATTGCGCGCCAATCCTGCTTGACCGGTCGGCAAGTGAGAACATAATAAGAACATATGCGACTCGACATGATCAACCCGACGCCATGTTCTTCTGCTCCTGGCGAGGCAGCCGATACCGTTGCCCGCTGGCAGACAGGGGTTGCGACGCTCGATTCCAGTGTTGGAGGTGGTTTTGCCTTTGGCCGCGTGCACGAATTTTTTGCGGCCAGCGCTGAAGATGCCTCTGCCAGCGCGGGCTTTGTTCTGGCCTTGGCCGTCTGCGCCGCAAGCAATGGCAGGCCGATCATGTGGTTGCGAGCAAAACATGCAGCGCGCAGCTGTGGCGTGGTGCATGCACCCGGCTGGGTTGATCTGGGCATCGCGCCAGAGGCGTGCCTGTTTGTCCTCGTGACAGATGAAAAGGCCCTGCTGCGGGCAGGCGTTGATGCTCTGCGCTGCGGCCAGCTTGGGGCCGTTGTGATCGAGGGCTGGGGCCGGATGCCGGCCCTTGATCTGACCGCCAGCCGCCGCCTTTCGCTTGCTGCCGAGGCATCGGCTGTGCCGTTGCTGCTGCTGCGTGTTGACGCACAGCCTGTGCCAAGTGCTGCCGAAACGCGATGGCGTGTGGCAGCAGCCCCCTCGCGGGCTTTGCCGGGCAAAGCGCCTGGCGTGCCCTGTTTTGATCTTGAATTGTTGCGCTGCCGATCAGGCCCTGCGGGCAAGAGCTGGCGGCTGGAGTGGGATCGTGATCAAACAACATTCCGGGATGCGGCGCTTCCTGGCGCTCTGGTTCCCGTTCCTCTCGGCAGACCGGCTGCGGGCGCAGGAGCCGGATCACTCAGCCAGGCCGCGTGAAGCGCCGCTTGTCTTCATTGCCAGGCACAGAAACGCCTTGCGCATCGTGGCTGTGGATGCCCGTGCGCAGATTCTGGGGCTCGGCCCGGGGATGGCGCTGGCCGATGCGCGGACGCGCGAGCCGGGGCTGGTGGCAGTGCCAGTGGATGAAATGGCGGACCGCCAATGGCTCCAGCGCCTGGCGCGCCGCTGCATGCGCTGGTCGCCCATCGTCGCCTTGGCGGAACCTGACGGGATCAGCATCGACTGCACAGGCGCTGCGCATCTCTTTGGCGGCGAAAGCGGCCTGATTAAAGCGGTTGCAGCCCTCATGGCCGAAGCGCGGATCGATGTGCGGCTGGCCTTTGCCCATACAGCAGAAGGCGCACAGGCGCTGGCGCGGCATGCTCCACTCCCCGTGACGGATGAAGCAGAGGCCTTGCGCGCGCTTCCGGTTTCGGCATTGGGGCTTGCGCCGCAGGACATGCTTGGCCTGCAACGCGCCGGGCTGAAAACCCTGGGTGCGGTTGCTGCGCGCTCTTCGGCCAGCATCGCGGCCCGGTTCGGGGTGGAGGCGGTCACAGCGCTCGAGCGGATATTGGGCAGCGCGCGCGGCGCTCTTGCCCCCTTGCCGCATGAAGCTCCATTGCTGTTCGAGCGCCGCTTTGCCGAGCCTGTTGCCCACAAGGACAGCATGATGGCGGCGCTCGCGGCGCTGCTTGATGATGCCGCGATGGCGCTTGCGAGGCAAGGCCTTGGCGGGCGGCGATTTCGCCTGACGCTGTGCCGCTGCGATGGAGCGAAGCAATGGCTTGATATCGAAACCAGCAGCCCGACACGCGATCCGGCGCTGGTGTTGCGGCTGTTTGACGAACGGGCAGCGGCACTGAACGATCCGCTCGATCCAGGCTTTGGCTATGATCAGCTGATGCTTGCCATTCCCGTCACCCAGCGGCTGGGCGATGTGCAGGGCAGTTTTGGGCATGAAGCAAAGGCCGATCTTGCGCTGGCTGAGCTGATCGACCGTCTCAGCACCCGGCTTGGCGAGGGGGCCATCCGCACATTGGTGCCTTATGACAGCCATATCCCCGAACAATCGCAAATCGCAGTTCCGGCGATCAAGGCCCGCACGCCCGCGCCATGGCCTCCGCCGCCTGAAGGCGAGCCGCCACTGCGTCCCATCTTCCTGTTTGATCCGCCACAGCCAGTGGAGGTGATCGCCGAAGTGCCGGATGGCCCGCCGCATCGTTTTCGCTGGAACCGGAAACTGCACGAGGTCAGGCTGTTTGAGGGGCCAGAGCGGATCGCGGCCGAATGGTGGCGCAGGCGCGATGGCACCTATGCCGGGAAAGGAGGCCTCACCCGCGATTATTACCGGATCGAGGATGAATGCGGGCGACGCTACTGGATGTTTCGTCACGGGCTGTATGAAGAAAAGCCCGATCCCCGCTGGTATATGCACGGCCTGTTTGCATGAGCGCTGCCTTTGCCGAACTGGTGGCCGCCACCAATTACAGCTTCTTGCGCGGCGCATCGCATCCTGCCGAAATGGTGCACCGCGCCTTTGCACAGGGGATGAGCGGGATCGGCATTGCCGATCGCAACAGCGTGGCGGGCGTTGTGCGCGCGCATCTGGCCTGGCGCGAACTGGGGGGAGCCGCCTCGGCATTTCGGCTGGCCGTCGGCGCACGCCTGGTCTTCGCCGATGGCACACCCGATATTGTTGCCTATCCTGCGTCGCGCTTGGGGTGGGGGCGGCTGACGCGGCTGCTGACACTGGGAAACCGGCGCGCCCAAAAGGGCGATTGCATCCTCCATCTTGCCGATTTGCTCGATCATGCAGGGGATCTGCTGCTGATTGCCATGGGCGGCGATGCAAAGCTTCTGGCGACACTCCAAACAGCTTGTCCCGGTCAGGTCTGGCTCGGCGCGACGATGCACCGCACCGGGATTGATGAGCGGCACATGGCAAAGCTGGCGGGCCTGAGTGCGCACACGGGGGTTGCGTTGCTGGCGACCAATGATGCGCTTTATGCAAGGCCCGAGGCACGGGCGCTGCACGATATCATCACCTGCATTCGCGAAGCCGTGACAATCGAGAGCGCGGGCAGGCGTCTTCTCGCCAATGCCGAACGGCATCTCAAAAGCCCGGCAGACATGGCCCGGCTTTTCCGCAGCTATCCCGGCGCGATCGCCGCAACGCAGGATCTGCTGTCGCGCATCGCCTTCACGCTCGATGATCTGCGCTACGAATATCCGCATGAGCCAGTGCCGCCCGGCTGGGAACCTCAAAGCTGGCTTGAACATCTGGTGATGGCTGAAGCCAGGCGCCGCTTCCCCGATGGCCTGCCCGATATCTGGGCAAAGACAATCGCGGAGGAATTCCGCCTGATCCGCCACATGAACTATGCCGCTTATTTCCTCACCGTGCATGATGTGGTGCGCCATGCCCGCAGCCTCGATCCGCCGATCCTGTGCCAGGGCAGGGGCAGTGCTGCCAATTCGGTGGTCTGTTATCTGCTTGGCATCACGCCGGTCGATCCCGTGGAAAACAGGCTGCTCTTCTCTCGCTTCCTTTCTGAAGAACGCAACGAGCCGCCCGATATTGATGTCGATTTCGAGCATGAGCGGCGCGAAGAGGTCATCCAATATATCTATCAGCGTTATGGCCGCGAGCGCGCCGGCATTGCCGCAACCGTGATCCATTATCGCCCGCGCAGCACGATCCGCGAGGTTGGCAAGGCGCTGGGGCTGAGCGAGGATGTGACAGCACGGCTTGCCAGCACGATCTGGGGCAGCTGGGGCGACGATGTGCCCGAGGCGCGGGTGACCGAGGCCGGATTTGATCCCGCCAATCCGGAAATCGCGCGGATGAAGCATCTGGTTGACCAACTGCTCACTTTCCCCCGCCACCTGTCCCAGCATGTGGGCGGTTTCGTGTTGACCGAGGGCCGATTGGACGAGCTGGTGCCGATCCACAATGCCGCCATGCCCGGCCGCACCTTCATCGAATGGGACAAGGACGATATCGATGCGCTGGGCCTGATGAAGGTCGATGTGCTTGCACTGGGGATGCTGACCTGCATCCGAAAGGCATTTGATCTGGTGAATGCTACAGCTGCCCCCCTGAACGGCAGGAGCCTGGATCTGAGCACCATCCCCACCGCATGCCCGGACGTTTATCGCATGCTGCAAAAGGGAGACAGCATCGGCACCTTTCAGGTCGAAAGCCGCGCGCAGATCAACATGCTGCCCCGGATGAAGCCCAAATGCCTTTATGATCTGGTCATTCAGGTGGCGATTGTGCGCCCGGGGCCAATCCAGGGCGGGATGGTGCATCCCTATCTGCGCCGCCGCAATGGCGAAGAGGCAGTCGAATATCCCTCTCCCGCACCGCCGCATGATACGGATGAACTGCGCCATGTGCTCGAAAAGACGCTGGGCGTGCCGCTGTTTCAGGAACAGGCAATGAAGCTTGCGATCGTGGCCGCCGGCTTCACCCCGGCACAGGCCGATGGCCTCAGGCGTGCAATGGCGACCTTTCGCAATGTCGGGACAATCCACCGCTATCAGGAAAAGATGATCGAAGGCATGGTCGTGCGCGGCTATGACCGTGATTTTGCCGAACGCTGTTTTGATCAGATCAGGGGGTTTGGCGAATATGGCTTTCCCGAAAGCCATGCCCAGGCCTTTGGCTGGCTCGCTTATGTCTCAAGCTGGCTGAAATGCCATCATCCGGCGGCCTTCACCTGTGCGCTGCTGAATTCGCAGCCCATGGGCTTTTATGCGCCCGCCCAGCTTGTGCGTGATGCACAAGATCATGGCGTGGAGGTGAGGCCGATCGATGTGAATGCGAGTGGATGGGATAATGGACTGGAGGCCATAAAGCCCGCCTCTTCAGGGAACGGTTTGGGCTGGGCTCTGCGCCTCGGCTTTCGGCAGATTGATGGCTTTCGGGAACATTGGGCGTCTGCGATTGCCGCAGCACGCGCAGGCGGCGTTTTTCATTCCATCGAGGAGGTTGCGCGCCGCTGTGCATTGCCAAATGCTGCGCTGCGCAAGCTTGCCGACGCAGATTGCTTTGGATCATTGGGCAAAGCCCGGCGTGATGCGCTGTGGGAGGCGCGTCGCACACCGCCCGGCCAGCTGCCGCTCTTCGCTTGTGCCAATAGCGCTGAACTGGGGGCTGAGGCGGATGCGCAGCTGCCCACCATGCCGCTTTGTGAAGAAGTCACTGCCGATTATCAGATGTTGCGGCTTTCCTTGAAAGCGCATCCGATGCAATTTCTGCGCGATGCCTTTGCCGCACAGGGGGTGCTCAGCTGCGCCGATGCCAACAGT
>CAZFYJ010000109.1:0-6970 GCA_964523215.1 uncultured Sphingomonadaceae bacterium
CGTAGCCGATCTTCTCGCTGAGATAGACCGCGTAGAAGATGAACTTCGGCTTGAAATAGGTGTATTTCTTGGTCTTGGTCAGAAAACTCAGATCAATGCCGATCCCTTCGGCTTTCAGCGTTTCGTTGATGAAGCCCGCATGCCGGCTTTCATCGCGGGCAAGCAGCCGGAAAAGGCGCTTCATATCCGGATTTTTGGTGCGGCGCGCAATTTCGGCATAGAGAATGCAGCCCGAAAATTCGGATGTCAGCGAGCTTGCAAGAAAATCCACAAATTCGGCCTGCAATGCCGGCTCCAGCCGCTCGATCATGCCATCAAAGGCCTCGGTCTTGCGAAAGTGGCGCTTGTTATGGTCTTCCTCCATCTCGGCCATCAGCGCTTCCCATTCGCTGCGCACGGGCCCGACGTCGATGGCGTCCATCGCGTCATAGTCGGTCGTGTAGAAACGCGGCGTCAGCACCGTATCCTTGCGGGCAATTGCCATCGTGTCGTAATTGAGATTCTGCTGTGTGCTGATGGCAGCATGCGCATTCATGACAACCTCCCTGGAGTAAAGCTGACCTCATAAAGTTCGGTCAGCTCGAAATTGGCGGCGAAGCGGGTCCACGCCCGGCGCAGCAGGCCTGCACGCTGAACGGTTGCCGTGCGATCAAAGGTGCGCCGCTCACCAAAGCCGATGGTGATCGGAGCGCCATGAACGCGCACCCGGTCTCCCGGCTGGATGTCGACACCGTCGGCAAGCTTGAGCAGCGCGTGAAAATGTTCCGAGCTTTGCTCCACCTCGATCTGGCAGCGCGTATCGAAGCGCTGATTCGAAAACAGCGCCATCATGCGCCTCCCTGCGCCAGCATCGCGGCAAACATCTGCGTATGATCCGAACCGAAGCCCTGAAGCTCGGCCGAGGTGCCGGTCGCCGGGTCTTCGAGCGTGAGCGCGCCATTGTCCCATTTGACAAGGCGCAGCGCCGGATCAGCGCCAGCCACGCCCTTTTGCGCCCGGATAAAGCCCAGCCGCTTCACGGTCTGGCGCAAAAACCCTCCCTTGTCCGGGGCGATCAGGGCGACCGGCGCGCCGCTTGCCGCATCGCGCACATGCATGGTGCCATCTGCTGCTGCGCTAAAAACAAGCGAACGCGAGGCGGCCTCGCCCACATTGGCAGCAGTGCGCTGTGCCACAGGATCTGCGCTTTGCGGCAGCCACCCGATGCGAACGGCCGCCGTCAGCAGCAGCACGAAGCCGATCAGCAGAAACGCCGCCTTCAGCGCCCGGGCCGGGACGATGTCATCATGATGATGATGGGCAAGGCTCATGCCGCAGCTCCCTGCATGGCACCGCTCGGCGGCTGGATGCGCTCTGGCGGCGCGGGTGCCGTCCCGGCGACGGGCGGGGCCACAGCCTGCACCGCACGGGTTGCCTGCAGCAGCTGATCCGCAACGGATTGCGCATCGGGTATGGCGCGCAGCATCGGCTGCGGGTGCATCATGCGCAGCGATCGGGCGTGCGGCCACAGCAGCCAATAGCCGAGCCGCGGCAAGCCTTTCAGCCGCAGCGCGATATGGCCATGACCCGCGCCGATCAGCTTCAGATCAGCGGATTCGATTTCGCCAAGCGGCAGGTTCACGCATTTGTTGAGCGAGACGCCGATGCGCAGCGCGACCCGCTTGTTGGTCAGCGTATAGATGGTGGTGCGCCCCACTGCCCAGGCCAACAGGAGGAAAAATCCGATCACCACCACGGCGATCAGTGCGATCCAGCTCGCACCCGTGTAACTCTGGCGCCACAGGGCGGATGCGCCGATTGCGACAAAGTAAAGTGCTGCAATCCGGATGTGGAGCGCCGAGGCGGCAAGCTGACGCCAATCGGGGGCACCTTGCCAGATGATGTGTTCACCAGGGGGCAGCGGGCCGGGCAGGCCGCGCACGGGTTCATGATCATATTCGCTCATAGCAGCGGCTCCTGCCGCGCCTGATTGGCGTAGAGATAGCCGCCGCCATAATAGGCCATCACCCGCTCTTCCTCGTAAAGCGTGATTTCGCCTGCCTTTTTGGGCTTGGGAACGGCGGCAAAATCCGCCGCGTTGATGGCATCGATTTCGACCATGCCCTTCTTGCGGTGCACCTTGCACACGCCCATCGGGGCCAGCACCTTTGCCGTGCCAAGATCGACTTCGAGATAGCGGATCACATGTTCGGCACGGTCCACCCATATGTCGCTGATCGTGCCCGGGCTGGCCCCATCGGCCGCAGTGACCGCCATGCCGCGCGGATCCGGATCGCGCGTGCTGACCTGGATATGATCGGCAACCTGCGCAATCGGCACGATCCGCGGATTGCCATGCGCATCAAGATCGGGATGATCGGCGCGGTTCGCCCAGGATGCCGGGCCAATGCCATCAATCAGGGGATTGCCCGTGGGGTAATAAGGCGCGCCGGGTGAGCGGAAAGTCCGCTTGCCGGGCTGCTCCACAGGATCGCGCGCGCCATTTGGCACCGTGATATCGGGGCGGCCATGCGGCATTTTGAAGGTTTTCGGCGCAGCCATGGAAAGGACGCCGCCGGGGGTATCGACGCGGCCCGTCGCCTCATCTTCGAGCGGATAGCCCTCTCGCCGGCTTTCGCGCTGCAGATAAACGCACAATGCTATGAAAAACAGCACAAATGCGAGGAAGGCCATTTCCGTGACATCGAAATTGCCGATTATTTTCACATCATCGATCATCGTCTCTCTCCGCCTTCAGTTTCATCATGTTGGAAAATCGCCGAGGCCGAATTGACCCTGGTCAAAATTGTCGTGATTTTGGTGCGACCCTTCCCCCGCGCCAAGCTTGCCGATCACGGGCCCGATCACCACCATCGTGGCGAGCAGTAGCAGGATCTCGACCGCATAAACGAGGCCATAGCCGGTTGCTCTGGTGGCGAGGGTCGCGCCCATCGCATCCTGCAGCGCTGCCTGGCTCGCCATGTCGCGCAGCAGCCCGCCGAGCGCGACGCCCAGCCCGGCGCCGCTCGCCTGCGCCGCGCCCCAGGCACCGATGGCAAGCCCCGCATCATTATCGCTGTCCGCCGCGCCCCGGCGCACCAGCTGCATCGCTGCCACCATGGTGCCGACTGAAAACAGCCCCGCGCCCGCGCCGATGCCCACGGTGCCGACAAACAGCAGCGGCACCGAAGCAAAGGGCGCTGCGAAAATCGCCATCAGGAACGCCCCGATGCCGATCACGCCCCCAAATCCTGCTAGCCGCAGCGGATCGGCACCCTGTGTCAGCGCACGGGCGCAATAGGCAAAGGCCAGCAGCGCCCCAAAGGCCCATGCCCCGGTCAGCGCTGTGGTCGCCCCCACGGCCATGCCCAAAATCTCGCCGCCATAGGGCTCCAGCAGGGCGTCCTGCATTGCAAAGGCCATCGCACCGATGCCGATGGCACACAGCAGGCGGCTCGCCTTGGGCCGCGCGGCAAAGCTGTTCCAGCTTTCGGCAAAGGATGGGCGCGGCTGTGACGGGTCTTGCATCTGACGATCCCGGCGCAACGGCTCCTGCTTCCACAAGGCGACGAGATTGAGCAGCATGCTGAGCACGGCCGCCCCCTGGATGACCTGGACCAGCCGGGTTGCGGAAAAATCGCGCAGCAGCGCCCCCAGGGTGATGGCAGCAATCATCATGCCCGCCAGCAGCATCACATAGAGCAGGGCGACGACCCGCGGGCGCTTTGCAGCGGGCGCAAGATCGGTTGCAAGCGCAATGCCCGCCGTCTGTGTCATGTGCATGCCGATGCCCGTGAGCAGGAAAGACAGCGACGAGGCGGCTATGCCCAGCAACAGCGTATCCGCCCGCGTCAGCAAGATCAGTGCAAAGGGCATGATTGCCAGCCCGCCAAACTGGCCGAGCGTGCCGAACCAGACATAGGGGACGCGCCGCCAGCCAAGCACCGAGCGATGCTGATCGGAACGATGGCCGATCAGCGCGCGAAACGGCGCGACCAGCAGGGGAATGGCGACCATCAGGGCAACGATCCATGCCGGTGTGCCCAGTTCGATCACCAGCACCCGGTTCAACGTGCCATTGAGCAGCACCACGGCGAGGCCCACACTGACCTGAAACAGCGCGAGCCGCAACAGCCGCCCCAATGGCAGATCGTCGCTCGCGGCATCGGCAAAAGGCAGAAAGCGCATCCCCACGCGCTGCCAGAATGCCGTTGCGGAAGGAGGGTGGGCCGGCTGCATCAGCGGCGCATGCCCATGGCCTGGGATTTGTAGAAGCCGCTTGAGACGCGTTCGCTCAAGTCAATCGACCAGCCGGGCAGTTCGGCGGCGATGCGGCGCATAAGGTGCGTCTGAGACAGCGGACGGATCGCCGGCGAACGGTCGCTGCGCGGAAACGCCTTGCCGATCAGGTGCATGGTGCGCAGCAACATTGTGCCCGGGGCGACGGTGAACAGCATGTGGTCAGTGCGCTGGCCCCATGCCTTCAGCACCCCGGTGATGTCACCCGGCGCATAATGGATGAGCGAATCCATCGCGACCACATGATCGAACACCCCCAGGCTGTGGCTGCGCATGTCGCCTGCTCGCCAATCGATGCACAGATGGTCCGGTGCCCGCTGCCGGGCTATATTGATCAGGCCGGGGGCAACATCGATGGCCACCACCTCGGCACCCCGTTCGGCCGCTGCGATGGCCAGCGCGCCGGTGCCGCATCCGGCATCCAGCAGCCGCTGGCCACGCATGTCCGCAGGCAGTTGCGCCAGCAGCAGGGCGCGCATCGCATCGCGCCCGGCGCGCACCGTGGCCCGGATGCCGCTGACCGGCGCATCGGATGTCAGATCTTCCCAGGCCTTGCGCGCGGTCCGGTCGAAATAGGTTTCAAGCGCGGCGCGGCTTTGCTGATAGCTGTCCGAGGCGAGCTGATTGGGGGCGAGCTGGTTTGGCATCATTCAAACCCCAGAAAATCAAAAATGTCCCGGTCCTTCATGGGCGAGGCCTCAAGCGGATCGACCCCGGCCCAGAGCGTGCGGGCGAGATTGAGATATTCCTCGCGCGCCGCGATCACCTCTGGGCTGTCCGGCATTTCGAACAATGTGCATTTTTTGAGCCGCGAGCGGCGGATGGCATCAAGATCGGCAAAATGGGCAAGGCGGCGCATGCCGATCGCCGCGCTGAAACGATCAATTTCGTCCGTCTCGCGGCTGCGGTTGGCGACCACACCGGCCAGGCGGACATTGTAGTTTCGCGCCTTGGCATTGATCGCAGCGACAATGCGGTTCATGGCAAAGATGCTGTCGAAATCATTGGCGGCGACCACAATGGCATTGTCGGCATGCTGCAGCGGTGCTGCAAATCCGCCGCACACCACATCACCCAGCACATCGAAAATCACCACATCGGTATCTTCGAGCAGATGGTGCTGTTTCAGCAGTTTCACTGTCTGGCCGACGACATAGCCGCCGCAGCCGGTGCCCGCAGGCGGGCCGCCCGCCTCCACGCACATCACGCCATTATAGCCCGTGAACATATAATCTTCGGGCCGCAGCTCTTCGGCATGAAAATCGACGGTTTCCAATATGTCGATGACAGTCGGCACCATCTTGCCGGTCAGCGTGAAGGTGCTGTCATGCTTGGGATCGCAGCCGATCTGCAGCACGCGGTGGCCAAGCAGCGAAAAGGCGGCTGAAAGATTCGACGAGGTGGTGGATTTGCCGATCCCGCCCTTCCCATAGACGGCAAACACCTTTGCGCCCTTGATCCTGTCCTTGGGATCGAGCGCCACCTGGACGCTGCCTTCGCCATCGGGCGGGGCGGCGCGGCCGGTATCGAGAAGGTTGAGCGACATCATCAGGCTCCTGTCATTCAGCGGCAGCCAGGCCTTCGAGCCTGTCTTCCAATGCGTTGCTGGCCGCTTTCAGCGCCGCCAGGGTTTCGGCATCCGGGGTCCACAAATCACGCTCGCACGCCTCGATCAGCCGGTCGGCCACCCGCGCGGATGCTTTCGGGTTCAGCGTGGCAAGCCGCTCGCGCATGGCATCATCAAGCACGAAGGTTTCGCTGATTTTCTGGAATACCCACGGCGAGACATGGCCCGTGGTGGCAGACCAGCCCATGGTCGTGGTGACATGGCCTTCCAGCTGGCGCACCCCTTCAAAGCCATGTTTGAGCATTGCCTCATACCAGCCGGGATTGAGCATGCGGGTGCGCGTTTCGAGGTCAATCTGTTCAGACAGAGTGCGAACCCGGGCATCGCCCTGCGTTGCATCGACGATATAGACGGGTGCCGCTGCCCCGCGCGCCTTGGCCACGGCCTTGCTCATGCCGCCGAGGCTGTCGACATATTGATCGATATCGGTCACGCCCAGTTCGACGCTCTCGAGATTCTGATAGGTCAGCTCGACCCCCGCCAGCTCGCTGGCGAGCAGATCCCGGCGCTGCACCGGCGCACCCTGGCGGCCATAGGCATAGCCCTTGTGCGTTTCGAACATATTGGCCAGCTCTTCAGGATCCTGCCAGGTTCCGGCGTCGATCATCATGTTGACGTTGGCGCCGTACGCCCCCTCGGCGTTGGAAAAGACCCTGAGGCTTGCGGTTTCGAGATCGCAGCCATGCGCCGCCGCGTGCGCGAGGCTGTGCTTGCGAATGAAATTCTGTTCCGATGGTTCGTCCGCAGTGGCGGCGAGATAACTAGCTTCTGCAAGCATCCGCGTTTGCAGCGGCAACAAATCCCGGAAAATCCCGGACAAGGTGATGACGACGTCGATCCGCGGACGGCCCAGCTCTGCCAGCGGGATCAAGGCCGCTCCCGCCAGCCGGCCATAGTCGTCGAAGCGGGGACGCGCGCCCATCAGCGCCATGGCCTGCGCAATCTGGGTCCCTTCGCTCTTGAGATTATCCGTGCCCCACAGGACCATCGCGATGCTTTCCGGCACCCGATCGCAGTTCGCCGCGTGGCGCTCCAGCAACTGGCCGGCCTGACGCGCACCTTGCA
>CAZFYJ010000110.1:0-6955 GCA_964523215.1 uncultured Sphingomonadaceae bacterium
ATGCTGCCCGATCGCGGGACTAAACCCTGATCCGCGCGGTGCTGTCAAACCCTGCAATGCACAGCCGGGCAATTTCGGCAGCCACCACGTCAGGCGATTTCAGCGTCGCCGGATCCTCGCCGGGATAAGCTCGGGCGCGCATCTGTGTTGCCGTGGCACCGGGATCGACGATGGCGGTGCGAATGCCGCTGGTGTTGCGCATCTCATCGCCATAGGCCGTCACCAGCACCTCAAGCGCCGCCTTCGATGCTCCATATGCGCCCCAATAAGCCCGCGGATTTTGCCCCACGCTGCTGGTCAATGCCACCAGCCGGGCAGATTTGGCGCGGCGCAGCAAGGGATTGAACGAGGCTATCAGCGCCTGCTGCGCCAGCACGTTCAATGTGAACAGCCGGTTGATCTCGTTCGCATCGATCGCGGCAACCGGGGTCAGCGTGCCGAGCATTGCGGCATTGAGCACCAAGATATCGAGCGCATCCCAGCGTGTCGAGATCGCCGCCGCCAGCTTGGCAATGCTTGGTCCGTCGCTCAGATCGAGGGGGGCAATGGTGGCGCTGCCGCCCTGCGCGTGGATTGCGTCTTCCACGGCCTCCAGCCCCTCTGACGTGCGGGCAACCAGAATGATATGCGCGCCCGATGCCGCCAGCGCCTGTGCGGTTGCCGCGCCAATGCCGCGCGATGCACCGGTGACGAGCGCCAGCTGGCCGGCCAGCGGCTGTTCTGCAAGATCGGTCATTCAGGCTGTTTCCAGCAGAGGCAGGCTGCGCTTTGCCCCGTCAATATCAGGGTCTGTCAGCGGGGTGGGATAATCGCCGCTGAAACAGGCATCGCAAAAGCGGGGGCTTGCCGCATCCCGCCTGGCCTCGCCCAGCGCACGATAGAGCCCGTCAATCGAGACGAAGCTGAGGCTATCGGCATTGATGAAATTGCACATCTGCGCGACAGACATTTGTGCGGCCAGCAGCTTGGCCCGCTCCGGCGTATCGACCCCGTAAAAGCAGCTGTGCGTGGTGGGCGGGCTGGCGATGCGCATGTGCACTTCGCTGGCACCGGCCTCGCGCATCATCTGCACGATCTTCAGGCTGGTGGTTCCGCGCACGATGCTGTCGTCGATCAGGATCACGCGCTTGCCGCGAATGAGGGCGCGATTGGCATTGTGCTTCAGCTTGACGCCAAGATGGCGCACCTTGTCTCCCGGCTGGATGAAGGTGCGCCCCACATAATGTGACCGGATGATCCCGAGCTCGAAGGGAATGCCCGATGCCTGGGCATAGCCGATCGCGGCGGGCGTGCCGCTATCCGGCACGGGGATCACCAGATCGGCCGCAACAGGATTTTCCCGCGCCAGCTCTGCCCCGATCTCCTTGCGCACCGAATAGACCGACGTGCCATCGACAATCGAATCCGGGCGCGAGAAATAGACATATTCGAAGATGCACGGGCGCGGGCGCATCCGTTCAAAGGGGCGCAGCGAAAGCAGCTCGCCACCATGAATATAGACCATCTCGCCCGGATCAATGCTGCGCACAAATTCTGCGCCCACCATGTCGAGCGCCACCGTTTCAGAGGCAAAGATGATGGCATCATCCAGCTTGCCCATCACCAGCGGCCGAATGCCCAGCGGATCGCGGCAGGCAATCATGCCCTCGCGCGTCATGCAGATCAGCGAATAGGCCCCCTCGACCCGGCGCAGCGCATCGATGAACCGATCGAGCAAGGTCGGGTAAGTGGAGGTCGCCGTCAGGTGAATGATCACCTCGGTATCGCTGGTGGATTGGAAAATCGCGCCCTTCCGGATCAACGACTGGCGGATGGCCATGGCATTGGAAATATTGCCATTATGGGCGACCGCAAAGCCGCCGGTTGCCAGCTCTGCATAAAGCGGCTGCACATTGCGCAGCGATGTCTCGCCCGTGGTTGAATAGCGCACATGCCCGCATGCCATCATGCCCGGCAAGCCGCGGATCACATCATCGCGATCGAAATTGCCGGCCACATGGCCCATGGCGCGATGGCTGTGAAAATCGCGGCCATCCCAGCTGGTGATGCCGGCGGCCTCCTGCCCGCGATGCTGCAATGCGTGCAGGCCCAGCGCCACCATCGCCGACGCGCCTTCGGCCTGATAGACGCCAAAGATGCCGCATTCCTCGCGCAGCGTATCGTCATCAAAGGGATGCGTGGTCAGCATGGCAAGACTCGCTGCGGATCATGGGGCCGGTGCACTGGCCCTATAGGCCGAGCGTCACGGCTTTGTCATCCGCAATTTACCCCCGTGCGGCAAAGCGCTATAGCGCCCGCCATGGCAGAGCAGCTGATCCCCAAATATGATGCCAATGGCCTCGTGACCGCCGTTGTCACCGATGCCGCAAATGGTCGCCTGCTGATGGTGGCGCACATGAATGCCGAGGCACTGGCGCAGACACAGGCCAGCGGCTTTGCCCATTTCTGGTCGCGCAGCCGCCAGCGGCTCTGGAAAAAGGGCGAAAGCTCAGGCCATGTGCTGCAGGTGGAGGAAATGCGCATCGATTGCGATCAGGATGCCCTGTGGCTGATCTGCACGCCCGCCGGGCCTGCCTGTCACACTGGGGCGACCAGCTGCTTTTTTCGCCGCGTGGAGGGCAGTGCCCTGATCACGGACGCGCAGTGATGCGCCGCATCGCGCTGTTCTGCCTGTTCGGCATGGCGCTTGCCTCCTGCGGCCGGGATGAGGGCGGCGGCACCATGTTCGGCGGCAATAGCGGTTCCGATCTGGAGCAGGAGGCGATTGCGCGCGGGCTTGTCGTCGATGCGGAGACGAGCGATCCGGTCGGCCTCTATCGCCGCAGCCATGTGAGCGGAGAGGATGCGCTGTGCCTGCTGTCTGATTCCGACGATGCCTATCGCTTTGGCGTCAGCATATCCTTTGGCAGCGATCTGTTCTGCGAGGGTGTCGGCACGGCCACGCGCAGCGGCACCCAGCTCAGGCTGATCTTCAATGGTGCGCCGGGGTGCAGCTTTTCGGCCGATTATGTGGGCGATGCCATCCGGCTGCCGGGGGCAGTGCCCGATGCGTGCAAGGCGCTGTGCAGCCCGCGCGGCACCTTTGCCGGTGCAGAAATGCCGCGGGTCGGCTGGGATGCGGCATCGGCAGCCGGTGCCGGCGCCCCGCTCTCGCGTGCCCGCAACGGCGAAAAGCTGTGCGCTCCGGGTCCATCACGCCAATAAGCTTCAGCCCAGCAAGCTGAGGTCCAGTGCTGCCAGCATGGCCGCCCGTGCGGCTTCGATATCGCGATGCAAGGCAGGCGCGCGCAGCTCTGCCGGGGCGATCTGCACAGGCCAGTGCGCATCGACGATCGCAGCCATCCGATCCAGCTTGGCCGCATCGACGAGGAACCGGGGATCAACCGTTGCCGGATCGCACAGCACGCGCAGCCGCAGGCAGGCCGGGCCGCCGCCATTGGCCATTGACTGGCGCACATCAACGGCAACGAGATGCCGGATCGGGCCATTGCCCGCGGCCATCCCCTCCAGCCATTGCCACACGCGCGGGTTGTCGCGGGCCTCGCTCGGCAGGATCAGGGCCATGCCGCCGCCTTGCGCGCCATCGGCCGGCAGGCTCACCAGCTGGGCATTGAACAGGTAGGACTGGATGGCATCCGCAAGCGAAACGGCAGCAGCCGGCACCTCGACAATCTCCACCTCGGGCAGCGCCGCACGCAGATCCGCATAAAAGGCGTTCTTGTCTGCAAAGGCCTGCTCATGCGCGAACAGCACATGCGCATTGGCGACGGCCACCACATCATTGTGAAACGCGCCGGCGGCAATCGCCGCTTCCGATTGCTGCACGAACAGCGCCTGACGGACGCCGTGGCGACGCGCAATCGCCCGGCTGGCCTGCACATGCTGCCGTGCCGGAAATGGTCCGCCGCGCTCGCCATAAACAAATATCTCGACGCCCGGCGCATCATGCCGGGGCGCAAGGCGCATATGGTTTGCAGCACCTTCATCGCCAAAGGGCGCTGGCACCGGCGCATGCACGCAGAAAGCAGGGTTCGCGAAGGCGAGCTGCAGCTGCGCCAAAGTGCCCGGCCATTCATGGCTGCGATGCGGCATGGTGACCAGATTGGCGACGCTCAGATGGCAGCGGCCGTCCGCCGTGTCCGGCGCGGGGGAGACAGTGGCCGCATTGGCCGCCCACATGGACGATGCAGACATCGCACAGGCCAGCAGCGCCTCGTCAGCCTGCGCCACATCGCTGCCCAATGCCGCCAGCCACGCAGCATTGGGGCGCGCCAGCGGCATGAAAACGCCCTGCACCAGCCCGAGCTGGATGGCGCGGCGCATCTTTTCGATGCCCTGCAAGGCGGCGGCCCTGGGTGCCGAAATCTGGCCGCCATGCGTGGCCGATGCGATATTGCCAAGGCTGAGGCCGCCATAATTGTGGCTGGGGCCGATCAGCCCGTCAAAATTGATTTCCGCCAACCGGCTCATGCCCATGTGCCTGCCTACCAGCGCGCAACATGGGTGATGCCCATGCCCGGCTCCAGCCCGAGGAGCGCGGCCGATGCCGCATCGATGTGCACCTGCGCTGCATCCTCCGCCTGCGCGATCCAGCCATAGGCGCAGCGGAAATCGCCAAGCCGGCCAGTTGCGATCAGCCTTTTTTCGCTGGCGCCGCCACCGGCCTTGCCATTGTCGAGATGCGGATCGATGCGCACGATCGTCGCGTGCTGAGCTTCGCGGATGCTGCGAATCTGGTCGGTCCGTGCTGTCAGCGTCGGCCCGCCATCGAAAATGTCGATATAATTCTCCCAGGCAAAGCCCTCTGTCTCCAGCATGCGCATCGCCGCCCGCCCGCTGGGATGCGGCACGCCGATCACGCCTTTGGCGGCATCAGGCAACATCGCGATGTAAACCGGGTGCTTGGGCATCAGATCGGCAATGAACTGGTTGCCATGCTTGGCATTGAATTCGTCTGCATCCTGAAAATTCATGCCGAAAAAGCGGCCCGCCACGCCATCCCAGAAGGGCGAGCCGCCCGCCTCGTCGATCACGCCGCGCAGCTCGGCCAGGGTCTTGTCCGCAAAGCGGGGGCGGTGCCGCGCGATGAAGAGATAGCGGCTGCGCGCAATCAGCATGCCCAGGCCGCCCGCGCGCTCGCCGGGATGGAGAAACAGGCCGCCGACCTCGCTTGATCCCTCAAGATCGTTCGACAAATTCAGAATCTCTGCCCGGAAGGTGCGGTCCAGCTCTTCGCTATGTTGCGTCAGCGTGCCGATGCGATAGCTGTAAAATGGCCATTTCTGCCCCACGCGGGAAAAAATCTGGCATGTGCCCCGCACATCGCCGGTGGCCCGGTTTTCGAGCACGAACATGAACAAATCATCGCCCAGCAGATCATCGCTGCGGGCAAAGGCGCTGGCAGAGCGTTCCAGCTTGGCGGCCAGCGCGGCGCGATCCGGCGGCAAATTGGTAAAGCCCCCGCCGGTGCGTTTCGCCATTTCATACAGCGCCTGCACATCGCGTTCGCCAGCAGGCCGGATCACACAGCTCATAGGCCGCCCTGCTCTGCCAGGCGCAGGATTGCAAGCGTCGAAAGCTGCGCCCGTTCGCCCAGGCTGTCGGTGATCAGAAATTCGTCGGACGAGTGGATGGCGCCGCCGCGCGGCCCCATCGTATCCACCACCGGCACGCCGCAGGCTGCGATATTGTTGCCGTCGCACACGCCGCCGGTGCTTTTCCAGGCAATCGGAATGCCCAGCATGGTGCCGCAATCGCGCACCAGATGAAACAGCTTTTCGGCACGCGCATCAAGGGGCTTGGGCGGGCGGTTGAAGCCGCCGTGGATGTGCGCGTGGACGCCATGTTCGGCCTCGATGGCGGCCACTGCGGCCTCAAGGTCGGCACGTGCGGCAAGGGCGGCCTCGGGCGTCGCGGGGCGCAGGTTGACGCGCAAAATGGCCTGATCCGGCACAATGTTGTTTGGCCCGCCACCGTCAATTCTGGCCGGGTTCACCTTAAGGCCCTGATGCCGCAGGGCGGACAGGCGCAGGGCCAGATCGGCGGCCGCCAGCAGGGCATTGCGCCCATCTTCGGGATTGCGCCCGGCGTGCGCTGCGGTTCCGTGAAGGAGGATCGAAAAATTGCCGCTGCCGGGCCGCGCGCCAGCCAATGTGCCATCGGGCAGGGCAGGCTCGTAGGTGAAGGCGGCCAGCTTGCCTCGTGCCGCCCGGGCAATCAGCGCGGCAGACGCCTGGCTGCCGGTTTCCTCATCGCTGTTGATCACGATCTCATAGCCGATCCGCGCGGCCAGTGGGCTGGTTTCAACGGCCGCCAGTGCCGCCAGCATCACCGCAATGCCGCCCTTCATGTCGGCCGTGCCAGGCCCGTTGAGAACGCCCGCCTCGCGCCATGCCAGCGACTGAAAGGGATGATCGTCCGCAAACACCGTGTCCATATGCCCGGTCAGGATCAGCTGCACTGGCGCGTCCGGCCGCACGCGCACATGGAGATGCGCCCCCCGCTCAATCTGGGTGATGCGCCCATCGGCCAGCACGGCGTCGACCGGATCGGGCGGCACGAGGGACACATCCCCGGGCAGCGATGCGGCAGCATCCGCCAGTTGCCCGGCCACCATGGCAAGCCCGGCCAGATTGGTCGTGCCGCTGTTGATCGCGGCCCATGCTTCCACCTGCGCCAGCATCGGCGCACCAGCGGCCTGCTCCAGCGCAGCATGGTCTTCGGCCGAAAGCGGCATGGACGTGCTCAATAGATCACCACGCTGCGGATCGATTCGCCAGCGTGCATCAGGTCGAAACCGGTGTTGATCTCATCCAGGCTCAGCACATGGGTGATCATCGGATCGATCTGGATCTGGCCATCCATATACATGTCGACGATTTTGGGCACATCGCTGCGCCCCTTGGCTCCGCCAAAGGCCGTCCCGCGCCAGTTGCGCCCCGTCACCAGCTGGAAC
>CAZFYJ010000111.1:0-6945 GCA_964523215.1 uncultured Sphingomonadaceae bacterium
ATCCACGCGCTGACGCTGGACATGGTGCGCGCGATGACGGCCGCGCTCCTGGCATGGCGCGATGAACCTGCCGTGCGCTGTGTCATCATCGATCATGCAGAGGGCCGCGGCTTTTGTGCCGGGGGTGACATCGCGTTTCTGCGCGAATCCGCACTGAGCGATGGGGGGGCGGCCGGGCGACGCTTTTTCTTCGAGGAATATCAGCTGAACCATCTGCTGTTCACCTATCCCAAGCATCTCATTGCCTTCATGGACGGGATCACCATGGGTGGAGGCGTTGGCATTTCACAGCCGGCCGCATTCCGCATCGCGACCGAGAACACCCGTTTCGCGATGCCCGAAACCGGGATCGGGCTGTTCCCCGATGTTGGTGGCGGCTGGTATCTGTCGCGGCTGGAAGGACAGGTCGGCAAATTTCTGGCGCTGACCGGTGCCCGCGTTGCCGGGCCGGGCTGCCTCGCACTCGGGCTTGCCACGCATTATCTGCCCGCTGATGCGATCGCAGAAGCAAAGCGCCGCATCGCTAGCGAGGAACCGGCGCGTTTCGATGGCATGCTGGGGACATTGTCCGCCACGCCGCCGCCCTCGCACATTGTTGACCAGATTTTCGACATCAATCGCCATTTCGCGTCCGGGCGGCTGGAGGACATCATCGCCAGTCTGGAGGGGGATGACGATGGCTGGGCCGCACAGCAGCTGGCCATATTGCGCACCAAATCCCCGCAAACCTGCAAGGTTGCGCTGCGCCAGCTTGCCGAGAGTGCAAAACTGGCGGATTTTGCCGACAATATGCGGATGGAATATCGCATTGCCTCTCGCGTGCTCACCCGGCCTGATTTTGCCGAAGGCGTGCGCGCCGTGATTGTCGACAAGGACCATGCACCGCGATGGGACCCGGCAACCGCACAAGGGGTGAGCGAGGCCCTGCTCGACGCCATTTTTGCGCCCTTGCCGGCGGATGAGGAGTGGAAGCCGCTATGAGTTACGAGACCATCCTGGTGGACCAGAAAGACGCCGTGACGCGCATTGCAATCAACCGCCCGCAGGCGCTGAATGCGCTCAACAGCCAGGTCCTGGCCGAACTTGTCGATGCCTTTGCAGCGTTTGACGCTGATCCGGGCCAGCGGTGCGCGATCCTCACTGGCAGCGAAAAGGCCTTTGCCGCGGGTGCAGATATCAAGGAAATGCAGAGCCAGAGCTTTGCCGACATGTATGGCGGCAATTTTTTTGCCGGCTATGATCGGGTGACGGCAACCCGCAAGCCCTGGATTGCGGCGGTTGCAGGCTATGCGCTGGGCGGCGGCTGTGAACTGGCGATGATGGCAGACATCATCATCGCGGCCGACAATGCGAAGTTTGGCCAGCCCGAAATCAAGCTGGCCGTCACCCCGGGAATGGGCGGGTCGCAGCGCCTGACGCGGGCGATCGGCAAGGCCAAGGCGATGGAGATGTGCCTCACCGGGCGCATGATGGATGCAGCAGAGGCAGAACGCTCCGGCCTTGTGGCAAAGGTGGTGCCGCTTGCCACGCTGGAGGCAGAGGCGCAGACCATGGCCGCGACGATTGCCAGCATGGCCCCGCTTGCTGCCTTGGCGGTCAAGGAAATGGTCAACGCTGCCCATGAAACGTCGCTTCAGCAAGGCGTGCTGTTCGAGCGGCGGTTGTTTCATGGCCTGTTTGGCAGTGCGGATCAGAAAGAAGGCATGGCCGCCTTTGTCGAAAAGCGCCCGGGCAACTGGACGGGGGCCTAGCCCAATGCAGATCGCCTTTATCGGCCTTGGCAATATGGGCAGCGGGATGGCTGCAAATCTCGTGAAAGCGGGCCATGTCGTCCACGCGTTCGATCTATCGGAGCAGGCCCTTGCGCGTGCTGCAGAAAGTGGCTGTGCGACCTGCGCCAGCGTGCGCGCGGCCGTGGCCGGAGCCGAAGCCGTCGTCTCGATGCTGCCCAATGGGCCGATCGTCGAGAGCGCCTATTGGGACGATGTCATCGGCCATGCGCCGCGAGACGCGATTTTCGTCGATTGTTCGACCATTGATGTGGCCACGGCGCGCACAGTGGCGGCAGCGGCGGCAGCGGCAGGCCACGCGATGGTGGATGCGCCGGTTTCGGGCGGCATCGCCGCTGCCAATGGCGGCACATTGACCTTCATGGTTGGCGGCAGTGACAATGCGTTCGCACGCAGCGAGCCAATCCTTGCGGCGATGGGCAGGGCAGTGATCCATGCGGGCGCATCAGGGGCAGGGCAGGCCGCGAAAATCTGCAACAATATGCTGCTCGCGGTGCATATGATCGGCACCTGCGAAGCCTTTGCGATGGCGGAAAAGCTCGGGCTTGATCTGCAGACCTTTTACGACATTTCATCAAAGGCTTCGGGCCAGAACTGGTCGATGACCAGCTATTGCCCCGTGCCCGGCGTCGGCCCGCAATCCCCGGCGGACAATGATTATCAAGGCGGCTTTGCCACGGCCCTGATGCTGAAGGATCTGCAGCTGGCCATGGCGGCTGCCGCTGCCGTTGATGCCGACGTGCCGATGGGGGAAAGGGCAGCCGCGCTCTACGATGCGTTCGCACAGGCCGGCAATGCGGCGCTCGACTTTTCAGCAATTATCAAGACACTGAAGTAAAATATTGTTTGTCAATTAAAATAGTTACACGCCTGCATGGTCAACTTGCCCGCACACGCCGATTGCGCGGCGCGGCGCGGACCGGACCCGGCATTGTCATGGCTGTGATTGCGCACTCTTCGCGCTGGTGACCGTCGCGAAAATCTGCGCATCATCCTCAAATGCCTTGAATTCAAGCGCGTTGCCGCTGCAATCCTGAAAAAACATCGTCGCCTGCTCACCCGCCTCGCCTTTGAAGCGGATGGTCGGCGCAATGATGAAGCGGATATCATGTGCCGCCAGCCTGCGAGCCAGATCACGCCAGTCCGCCATTGTCAGGATCACCCCGAAATGGGGCACGGGAACATCATGCGCATCGACATGATTGTGGTGCACAGGCGCCGCATGGGGGCTCAAATGCGCCACAATCTGATGCCCATAAAGATCGAAATCGATCCACTGATCGCTGGAGCGCCCCTCTGCGCAGCCAAGAATGCGCCCGTAAAAATCGCGTGCGCTGGCAAGATCGTGCACGGCAAAGGCAAGGTGGAAGGGGCGCATCCAGCCTTGTGGGCAAAAAATGCGCATCTTGGCAAGGGCTAAGCCGGGTGCTGCCATCCAGCCGCTACGGAATGGCCGATATGTGCCCGCCCGGCTTGCGGCGCATGTGCAACACATGCGCTCAATCTGGCGGAATTGCACACGAATCTGCGCTGGATGCGGTTGACACTGTGGCTGTGGCGTGATTGTTGTGGCGCCACGCAACGATAGGCTTTGGTGCTTATTGTTTGCCCCTACGCAAAGCGGGGGGCTTTTTGGGAGGGACGTTCATGAAATCAATGGGTTATCTCTTGTCCGGTGCGATGCTGATGACGGTGCCGGCACTTCCGGCATTTGCGCAGGACGCTGATCCGCAGGCCACCGCTGCTTCCGAAGATACGGCAGAAGATGTGCCGGATGATGAAATCGTGGTCACGGCCACGCGCCGTGCCCAAGTCGCGCAGGATGTGCCGCTTGCGGTCAGCGTGGTCGCAGGCGAACAGCTCACCAATTCGGGCATTGTCGACATTCGCGGGATCCAGCAGCTGGCGCCTTCGCTGAAGACGACCACTGGTCAGTCTGCGGCAACCGGGGCGGTCCTCACCATTCGCGGCATCGGAACCGCGGGCGACAATCCTGGCTTCGAACCGGCGGTCGGGGTGTTCATCGATGGGGTGTTTCGCTCGCGCGCCGGTGTGGCGCTGGCTGAATTGCCGCCGATCGAGCGAGTCGAAGTGCTGCGCGGGCCGCAAGGCACATTGTTCGGCCGCAACACATCGGCCGGCGCGCTCAACATCGTGACGGAAAAGCCGCGCTTCAATTTTGGCGGCTATGCCGAGGCCAGTTACGGCAATTACAGCGAGATCGAGATCAAGGCGGGGCTGACCGGCCCGGTTTCGGAGACCATTGCCGCCCGCATCGATGGCGGTTATCACAAGCGCGACGGCTATATTCGCCTCGTCAACACCAATGGTGCCCGCTCCAACAATGTCGATCGCTGGTTTGCGCGCGGGCAGATGTTCTTCGAAAATGAAGATCTCAGCTTCCGGCTGATTGCCGACGTCGCCAAGACTGATGAGAATTGCTGCTACGCGCTGAACACAGGCAGCGGGCTGACCCTGCCGATCACGGACACCAACAGCGCGATCGGGCGGATCGCCAGCGGCGCTGTGCTGAATTTGGCCGCAAACCCGGCCGCAGGCGGCGCAGTTGGCCGTGTCGGCTTCGTGCTGCCGGTCGATCTGGAAGCGCGCCGGGCCGCGATCACGCCGGGCCGCGGCCTCACCGAACAGGTGGATGAGTGGGGCATTTCGGGCGAGCTCAATTATGATTTTGGCCCTGTGACGCTGACCTCGATCACAGCCTATCGCGACTGGAAGGCGCTGCGCGATCAGGATATCGACTTTTCCGGCCTCGACCGCGCCTATCGCGACAATTATCGCACTGGCATCAAGGATTTCTCGCAGGAAATCCGTTTTCAGGGCACCGCCTTTGACGACAAGCTCGATTGGCTGGTCGGCGGCTTCTATCTGAACCAGCGGCTCTCGCTCAACGATACGATACGCTTTGGTACGCAGGCGAATATCTACACGGATTCGCTGATCAACGGCCTGACGCGCAGCACGGCATTGCCAACTGGTCTCCAGTTGCACGGAACGCTTGGGCCGGGCGTGCCCTTGTTCGGCCAGGTTGCACTGGCGACCAACCCGACCCTGCTGGCAGCGGCCCTCGGCAATCCCGCTCTCTTTGCCTTGTTTAACAGCCCCATTCCGGCAGCTACGGCGGGGCAGGGGCAGGTTGCCGACAATTACCGCGTGAAGACGGATGCGATTGCGCTCTTTACGCACAACATCATCAATTTCAGCGACAATCTCTCGCTGACGCTGGGTCTGAGGTATAACCGCGAAACGAAGGATATCGACACCAATCTCAATTCGGTGGTGCCGGCCTGCGCCTTTTTTGCTAATCCGGCAACCGCGCCCTATCGCGCCGCATTGCAGAGCGCGGGGCTGCTCGGTGCCGCTTTCCTCACCACCTGCAACCCTGAAGTCAATTCAGAATTCAACGGGGTGCGCAGTGGCGACCGGACCGAAAGCGAGTTTACCGGGACGGCGAAATTGTCTTTCAAGCTGAACGATGACGTGATGATTTTTGGCGGCTATGATCGCGGCTACAAATCCGGCGGCTATAATTTGACGCGTTCGGGTTTCGATTCGGTCATTCTGGGCGGCAACGGCCCGCAAATTACCGATCTCGAATTCGGTAACGAGACCGTTGACGCCTATGATATTGGTTTCAAGACCAATTTCAGCCGCCAGTTCCAGTTCAACGGCTCGCTCTTCTATCAGAATGTGAAAGGCTTCCAGTCGAACCGGTTCCTCGGCAACAACTTTGTCGTGCTCAATTACGACAAGCTGATTTCCAAAGGCGTCGAGCTGGAAAGCATCATCCGCCCTGCCAGCAACCTGGTGTTCAACATCGGCTATACCTATGTCGATGCGAAGGTCGACGATCCGGCTGCCGGCTCCGATAACCAGCGTCAGGCCTCGAACATCCCGTTCCACACGGTGACGGGCGGGGTGACGTGGACGCCGCAGCTCTCCGACAGCGTGGGCGGGCTGGTGCATGTGGACTGGCGCTACATGAGCGATACCTTCCCGCTGAACGATCCGGTCGCGCGGCCGTTCACCGGCAATGATGGCTATGCGATCATCAATGCTCGTATCGGTGTGAATTTCGGTGATGGCAAATATTCGATCGAGGCCTATGCCGAAAATCTGTTCAACACCTATTACAACATCACGGCATTCCCGATCCCCGAACAGGGAACCAGCTTTGCCGTTTATCCCGCGCCGCCGCGATTCTATGGCTTGAAGCTCGGCGTGAAATTCTAATCTGAGATCAGACTCTTCTGCTGTGGCGGCGTATCTCCATGATACGCCGCCCTTTTTTTGCCGGTGCCGGGCCTTTTGGCTATCTGGCATGCGCTGCCTTTGCCCCTAATTTGGGATGCAAAGGAACCACCCATGATAGACAAGACACCCCAGTTCGCGCATGATCACCACGATTGCGATCATGACAGTGCCCATGTTCATTCATTCGAGAGCCACGCCATGCTGCCCAGCACACCCTTGAAAACACCCATCGCGCCGCCCGAAACCGGGCCGGATGGCAAGGTGATCGTGCCGGCCGAGGTGGAAGAGGCGATCCGAACGCTGCTGCGCTGGACAGGGGATGATCCAACGCGCGAGGGCCTGGTGGATACACCGCGCCGCGTGGCGCGGGCCTGGCGCGAATATTGTCAGGGCTACACCGAAGACCCGGCGCTGCACCTTTCGCGCACTTTTGAGGAAGTGGGCGGCTATAACGAGCTGGTGCTGCTGAAGGACATTCCCTTCCAGTCGCATTGCGAGCATCATATGGCCCCGATCATCGGCAAGGCGAGCATTGCCTATATGCCGCGCGACCGCGTGGTCGGCATTTCAAAGCTGGCGCGGGTGCTGCACGGATTTGCGCGCCGCTTGCAGGTGCAGGAGCGGCTGACCGCGGAAATCGCGCAGTGCATTCAGGATCATCTCGATCCCGTCGGCGTGGCGGTGGTGATCGAAGCCCAGCATGGCTGTATGACCGGGCGTGGCGTGCGCACACCCGGCGTCGGCATGGTCACATCGCGTCTGCTTGGCTGCTTTTTGGAGGATGCCAGCAGCCGCAAGGAAGTGATGAGCCTGATGGGCTATTGATCCGCGCCCAGCACAAACGCGCGTGGCAAAGCCGTTCCACCTCATTTGACATCGCTTT
>CAZFYJ010000112.1:0-6930 GCA_964523215.1 uncultured Sphingomonadaceae bacterium
AGCACGAAAGCTCCCGGCATGCTGGGTCTGCGCTATGTCATCGGAGGCAGCATTTCAACGCCGATGCTGGAGGCATTTTCAGATATTCATCCCGGTGATGACGACGTTTACGTCGACTATTTTGCAGCAAATGGCGAGAAGGGGAGCTTTGATGTGCGCCGTCGAGTTTCTGGTCGGGCTTATCCGTTCAGTCTGCGTTATCAGGATGCGACCCCGTGAGCAAGTCCCTGCGATACCGGATTGACAGCCCGTTGAATGAGGCTCGCATAAGGCTGACGGCAACAGATGTACGGGGCAGAGATGTGCTGTATACCACGTATGAGTGATCGTCACGGAGAGCTGAGACGAGCGCCTGTGCTGTATTGGGATGTTGTTAAGCCCCGGATTGCACCAGCGCACTCACCAGCGCCTTGACCTTGGCCTGACGCCATTGCGGCAGCGGGGCGACCAGCCAGTAGGTTTCCTCGATGTCGATGGCATTGTCGATCAGACGCACCCGGCCCTGTGCAATGTCGCCATGCGCCAGCATCATCGGCACACGCGCCCGCCCCATGCCATTTGCCGCCGCATCGATCGCCAGCCCCGCATCGCCAAGCCGCAAGCTCGGCGTGCCATCGGCAGCCGCCACATCGCCCGGCCAGCCAATCACCGTGCCTGCATCAACCGCATCGGGCGCTGCAACCATGGCAAGGGCACCCGGACCGAGCGGCACACCTTCATGCCCGCCGCTATCCCGGCCATAACGGACCGCGACATCGAGATTGGCCTCGGTAAAGTCCAGCGGCTGATCCGCCGTCACCAGCGTGAAGCGAAGGTCAGGTGCTGTGCGGCCATAATCGGCGAGGCGCGGCGCGAGCCATTTGGCAATGAAATCGCGTGGCGCAGCGATGGTCAGGCTTTGTGAACTTTGCCCGGATTGCATGGCCCGCACCGATTCTTCGAACATCAAGAAACCCTGCCGGAGCGCCGGAAGCCCGCCCTGCGCCTCGGGCGTCAGCTCCAGCCCTTTTTGCGTGCGGCGAAACAGCACCACGCCGAGCAGATCTTCCAGCGCCCTGATTTGCTGGCCCACAGCAGCAGGCGTCACGGCGAGCTCATCAGCGGCCTTGGTGAAGCTTTCGTGGCGCGCAGCCGCATCGAAGACGCGCAGGGCATTGAGCGGAAGCAGGGTGCGCTTCACGAAGCCGTCGCGGGAATGATGAGCCGGAATTCGGGGATGATCACATCAAAGCGGCCCCGCCGCTCGCCAATCATGCCATAATGGCCGCGCATCCGCCCCGTCGAGGTGCCCAGCGGGCAGCCCGAGACATAATCATAGGACCGCCCAGGCTTCAGCACCGGCTGATCGCCGACAACGCCATCGCCCTGGACCAGCTGCACCATGCCGCGCGCATCAGTGATCTGCCAGCTGCGCGTGAGCAGCTGCACCACCTCGTCGCCCTCATTTTCGATGCGGATATGATAGGCCCAGAACCAGCGGCTGCGATCCGGCTCGGATTGTTCCGGCAGGAAATTCACGGACACACGCACGATGATATCGTTGGTCGTCGCTTCATAAGGGAAAAGACCTGGAAATTTCATAAGCCAGCCGCCGCCAGTGCCTGATCCAGATCTTCGATCAGATCGAGCGGATCTTCAAGCCCCACATTGATCCGCAGCAATCCTTCGTGCACGCCCATCTCCAGCCGGACCTCCTCGGCAAGCCCGCTGTGGGTGGTCGATGCGGGATGCGTCATCAGGCTGCGGCTGTCCCCGATATTGTTCGAAATGTCGATCAGGCGCAGGGCATCGAGCAGGGCGTGCGCCTGGGCACGGCCGCCATCCACCGCGAACGCGAAAATCGGTCCGCAGGCCTGCATCTGCTGCATCGCGAGCGCATGCTGCGGGTGGCTGGGCAGCCCGGGATGCAGCATGTGCGGCACGCGACTTTCAAGGAAGCGCCCCACGGCAAGCGCATTTTCCGATTGGCGCCTGATCCGCAGATCAAGCGTTTCCAGCCCCTTCATCACCACCCAGGCATTGAAGGGCGAAAGATTGGGCCCCGTGTTTCGCTGGAACGGCAGCAGCACCTCGTTGATGAACTGCTGCGAGCCGCACACGGCACCCGCGAGCACGCGGCCCTGCCCCTCCATCATCTTGGTGGCGCTATAGGCCACGATATCGGCCCCATAATCCATCGGGCGCTGCAACGCGGCAGTCGCAAAGGCATTGTCGACAACGGTGGTGATGCCATGCGCTTTCGCCAGCGAGCAGACATGCGCCAGATCGACAATATCCATCGTGGGATTGGCAGGCGTTTCAAAGAAAAACACCTTGGTGTTGGCCTGAATGGCTGCCTCCCAAGCGGCATTGTCCCGGCTGTCGATGGTGGTGCTGGTGATGCCGAAACGGGGCAGCAGGCTGTCGGTCAGCCAGCGGCACGAGCCAAAGGCTGCCCGCGCCGCCACCACATGATCTCCCGCGGAAAGCTGGCACAGCAAGGCGGTGGTCATCGCCGCCATGCCAGTCGCCTGCGCGCGGCACGCCTCGGCCCCTTCCATCAGGGCGATGCGCTCTTCCAGCATCTGCACCGTGGGATTTTGCAGGCGCGAATAGGTCATCCCCTCTGCCTCGCCGGCAAAGCGCGCCGCCACTGTTGCCGCATCATCATAGCAATAGCCGGAGGTCAGAAACAATGCTTCGGATGTTTCGCCAAATTCGCTGCGCATGGTGCCGCCGCGGACAGCCTGCGTCGCAGGTCGCCACTGCGAGGTGATGGATCGATCCTGGCCGGCAAAGCGCTTCATGACCGCCCGTCTTTGCGGCACATGCAGGTTGCGGTCAAGCCGACTAAAGCCAGTTCAATCGACGTTCGCGCGCTGTGGCCATCTTGTCCGGTGCAGGGCGCAGGCCCTTCATGATCCTATCCACACGATCGGCCATACAGCAGACGCCGCTTCCAGCAATTTTGTCGCAGCTTCCTCGATGTGGCTGCCGCTGCTTGCCACATCGTCGACCAGGATCACAGGCCCGGGGGGCAGATCGGCCACCCGCTGCATTGCCGGGCGCCGCGCATTTTTGCGCGGGTGCGACTGCCCTGCTACGGCAAGCGGCCCAAAGGCTTGAACACAGGGGACGCCAAGTCTTTCAGCCAGTGCCTCTGCCATGCGACAAGAGAGGCAGCCGGGCCCGCTGTGCCCGCACGGCACTGGGACAATGCTGCCGGCCGGTGCCGCCCCGTGCACGGAGCGCAGCGCCATGACCATATCTTCGGCCAGCTGGACCGGCAGTGATGGCGGTATCTCTGCCTTCAGTGCCTTCAGCGCGGCGATCTGGTGCGCCTTGATTGCGCTGCGCCACTTGCTGATCGCAATATAGCCGATGCGGTTGCGGTGCAGCAGGCGTGGCCGGTGCAGCAGCGTCTCGCGCAAAAACTGCTGGAGTGGGCCGCGCGGCTCGTCCAACGATGGCAACACCCGAGTTTGGCCCCGATTTTGGCCCTGTGTTTCGTATGTCGAAGCCCCCGGTTCGCCCAGCCTGTTCCCGATATCGAGAAACTGTGCCGCGCATTCGAGATTGATGCTGAACACGCCGAGGCGCAATTCCGCCTCCGGAAATTTCAGCACATGAAAATCATAGGACAGCGGGAGGTTGAGCGCGGCTGGCCGGGTCTCGGCAGAGGTGATCAGCCCGCCTTGATGAAAGGCTCTTGCAACGATGCTCTGCGCCGCATCGTCCAGCCATCGGCCCGCAATTCTCTGCCCCGCTTCGGCCTTTTCGCCCAGCAGCCGTCCCTGAAGCATCGCAAAGCCGGGACTGAACTCCGTGATCCTGCCATGATCATCAACCAGCGCGATCGGCGCCTGCGTGTGGCGCAGACCATCCAGCAGCACGCGGGCCGCAGCGCTATGATCCTGATGGCGAATGGCCGACATTTTCAGCTGCATCATCAGCCACACCGAATCGGACAATATCTCCCCCACTTTTTTCAGCTTTTCGAGCGTCTTGCCTCCCACTTTGCGCGGCTGCCGATCCGCGCCGGACAAGGCCAGCACGCCATGATCGGCCAGCGGCGTTTGGAGACGGACGGGCACATTGACGCCATAGCGCCAATATTTGGCCACCGGCACGGAAGCGAGCGTAGAAAAGTTCTTTTCCACCTGCAAATCCTCCACCTCGACCGGTGCTGCGAACAATTTCGGTTTCAGCCTGCCCGCCGGAACGCTGGTGGCATAAGAGGTGAAAGGGAAGCCATGGGTTGCAATGAAATAATAGGTCATGTCATCGCGGATGCCGAGGGACATGAATTCGACGCCGGCTGCCTCTGCTGCCTCCCGCACCAGCCGATCAACCATCGGGCGTGCCGGTCCTGAGCGCAAGAATTCGGCGAGATCCGCACCTTCGATTTCCAGGCCGTCCCCGCCGGGTCGCACCCGGTCGGCCTGCATGAAGCTGTAAATTGCTCCGTCTCCCTCTTTGTCTTCATCACCGCCGGCCATGGCTTACGCCTAGTGCGACCCTGGTTAGCAAGCCGCCGTGATAAAGGGTTAAGCAATATTACATTTTTCTTAACGGCCCTGCGGCCACGCGCAAGCGCCAAAATGCAGGGCGCTCGCCAAGCAATCGGCCAGACTCTAGCCCAAGTGACGGCGCACGGCCGCGCCAACAGCCTGCGTCGAATCCGTACCGCCCAGATCCGCGGGACGAATGCCCGCCTGCAATGCTGCATGCACGGCCGCCTCCACCTGCGCGGCCGCATCTGCCAATCCAAGGCTATGCCGCAGCAGCATCGCCACCGAAAGAACTGCCGCAAGCGGATTGGCTATGCCGCGCCCGGCAATATCCGGCGCTGAGCCATGGATTGGCTCGTAAAGCCCGCGCCCACCATCGCCCAGCGACGCACTGGGCAAAAGGCCGATCGACCCCACACACATGCTTGCCTGATCAGAGAGGATGTCGCCAAACAGATTTCCGGTCACGATCACGTCAAATTGCCCGGGATTGCGCACCAGCTGCATCGCGGCATTGTCCACATACATGTGCGACAGGCTGACATCGGGATAGTCGGCCGCCGTTTCAATGATGATGTCGCGCCACAGCTGGGATGTCTCCAGCACATTGGCCTTGTCCACCGAACACAGCTTGCCGCGCCGCTGGCGCGCGGTGGCAAAGGCGACATGAGCAATGCGGCGCACCTCATCCTCAGCATAGGCCATCACGTCAAATCCCTGCCGCAGGCCCTGATCGGTCCGGCGCTGGCCCTTTTCCCCGAAATAGACATCGCCGGTCAGCTCGCGCACAATCATCAGATCAATCTGTGCAGCAATCTCCGGGCGCAGCGTGCTGGCATCAGCAAGGTCGGCAAACATGCGTGCCGGACGCAGATTGGCAAACAGCCCAAGCTCCCGGCGCAGCCCCAGGATCGCCTGTTCCGGTCGCAGATGGCGCGCCAGCGTGTCGCAGCTCGGATCGCCGACTGCGCCGAAAAGAATGGCATCCGCCCGTTTCGCCAGCGACAGCGTCTCCTGCGGCAGCGGATGGCCCAGCGCATGATAGGCAGCGCCACCAACAGGCGCCTCTGCAAATTCGAGGCCTGGTATCGCCAGCGCTTCGAGCACAGCCCGTGCCTCTGCCGTCACTTCGGGACCGATCCCGTCACCTGCCAAAATCGCCACCAGCATCTGCCGCGCCCCTAATGGTTCCTGTTGCCGATGCGCGATGCCGCAGTGGCGGCCTTCATGCAAGCACACGCTTGATCCGGTCGACCATACGCAGCCGCGCCGCGCCGATATCGCCGCGATGCTGCGCGAGGATGGCCTGATCGATGAAGTGCCCGGTCAGCGTCAGCCCGTCGATCAGATCCGGCCATTCCGGCGGATCGGCACGACCAATCAGAAAGGGCGGCAGCGCCAGCAGTCGATGCTCATGGCCGCGTGCCGCTTCGACACTGACGGCAGCGGCGCTTTTGGGGCTGACCCACGCCAGCTGATCGCGGGCACCCGTCACGATGCAGCAATCCAGTGCCAGCGCAAAGCCGAGCTCGGCCAGCAGCAGCCGCTCGAACTGGACCATTGCCTGCACCCATCCGCGCGCCGCCGGGGCATGCTCCAGGGCAGCGAGCAGCGCATTGGCCGCGGCATAAACAGCGGGAAAAGGCTGCCGTTCGGGCAGCGAAACGCTGATCAGGCCACACAGCCATTCAAGCGCAGCGGCGGAAAGCGGCTCGCGTGCCAGCGCAAACCGGCTCTCGCGCAGCTCGACCGCCATTTGCCCCAGGCCCGCATCGGTGCGGCTGCGATAGCGGATGTGCACGAGATTGCCGATTTGCAGCACTGGCCGCGCTTGCCGCCCCTGCCCGCCCTGCACATAAGCCGCAATCAGGCCGTGCGCCTCGGTCAGCGTGCGGGCGATGATGCCGTTTTCGCCATGCTTGCGCACTGAAACAAGCAGAGCAGGCGCTTCGATGTGCATGCGTCGCGGCCGCTTAAAGCCGTTCTGGCGTGCGCGATTCTGTGAAGATTTCCCACGATGCGATGAACATCGCAGCGATCATCGGTCCGATGATGAAGCCATTGAAACCGAAGACGGAAATGCCGCCCAATGTGGAGATGAGCACAATATAATCGGGCATGCGCGTATCCTGGCCAACGAGAATCGGCCGCAGGATATTGTCGACCATCCCGATCACGAGCGCGCCAAAGAGGATGAGGACAATGCCCTGCCACACAGAACCGGTCACCAGCAGGAAGATGGCGACCGGTGCCCAGATCAGGCCGGTGCCGACCGCAGGAATGAGCGAGAGAAAGCCCATGATCACGCCCCACAGCAAGGCCGCCCGAATATCCAGCAGCGCAAAGATCAGCCCGCCAAGAAAGCCCTGGATGATGGCCACAACGATGCTGCCCTTCACCGTGGCGCGAATCACCGTGGTGAATTTTTCAAACAGGGCGC
>CAZFYJ010000113.1:0-3984 GCA_964523215.1 uncultured Sphingomonadaceae bacterium
CGGCGGCACCACCTTCACCGGCTCGGCCACTTTGGGCGGACCTTCGGCCTTCGGTGTGATCGGCATCGGCTCGATCTTCACGGGTGGAACGATCACGGGCGAGGGCGTGTTCAGCTTGACGATCGGCGGCGGGGCGTCGATCGGCGGCGGCGGCAGCTCCTTCTCCTCCGGCGGCGGCGGCGGCGGCTCAGGCTCGGGCTCGGGCTCCTTCACATCGAAGGTGGAGACGTTCGCGATCAGCTTTTTGGCATATTCCGGATTGAAGGCGAGCCACATGGCCAGCACAGTCAGCCCGGACAGCAACGCCGTCAGCAGGATCGACACTGCCTTTTGTTTCGAGTCTACATTATCACCGTAGGCCATTCAGGTACGACACTCCTTGCTCTCGCCTGATTGTGCTTTGTGACGAGGGGCCCGTCATGCACGCTGGAGCATCCCCTTGGCTGCACCCCTCACGCATTGTCAGGACCCGTTCATTATTATTCAGGCTCTGATGCCAATCTATCGTGGGGGATGGCATGGCGCAAATGCTTTTGTTTTGGCTCTGGCATTTTTTGGGCGCTGCCACAGCGGCCTGCACGGCCATGGCGCGGCGGCAGTGCCCGGCTGGCGGCAGCATGATTTGCGCATGCGTCGCATTTTGATAAAGGAACGCAACATGACCGATCGCATCATCGCCGGGCGGCACTATGCCCGCAAAATCATGGGCTTTATCCTGCTTTTTCTCGGGCTTGCGGTGGGTGTGGCGGCCCTGATGCCGGCGCCTTCGGCCCGCGCCCAAAAGGCCCCCGAACCGGCCGTGCGATACAGCTATGCCGACATTGCCGATCTGGCCACGCGGGCCCCGATGGTGATGGACGGCCGGGTCGCAAAAGCGGTCGCGCTGCTGCCCGATCAGGCGCAAGGCGTGGCCGCAGGGCGGGTGCGCATGCTCATCGACATGGATCTGGTGAGCCTGATTCGCAGCCCCGCAGAGGCCCCGACGCGAATCACCTTCCTTGCCGATGTGCCGCGCACGGCCAAGGGCAAGCCGCCCAAGCTGAAAAAGCAACGCTTCATCCTGTTTGCGCGACCGGTTGCGGGCCGGCCGGAGCGGGTGCAGCTGCAATCGGCGGATGCGATGCTGGTCTGGTCCCCTGATACTGATGCGCAGGTCCGCGCCATAGTGCGCGAAGTGGTGGCGGCCAATGCGCCCCCGGCCATTTCGGGCGTGACGGCGGCCTATTACACGGCAGGATCGCTGCCGGGCGAAGGCGAAACCCAGATTTTCCTTGCCACCGGCACGGGCCTGCCAATGTCGCTGATCATCAGCCGGGATGCACAGGGTGCCCGCTGGGCTGTCGCCTTCGGCGAGCTGGTGGACGCCACGGCAACGCGGCCCGCACGCGAGACGCTGGGCTGGTACCGGCTGGCGTGCGGCTTGCCGGCGCGCCTTCCGCCTGCGGTGCTCGAGGGGCATGGCGACGCAGAGGCCGCGCAGATGCGCGCCGATTATGCGCTGGTGCTGCAATCGGTCGGGGCGTGCGCACGCACGCCGGGGCGCAGCGTGCCGCTCTGATCTTCGGGCACAGCGATTCTGCTTGGCGAGGCGGTGCCAAGGCGGCAATATGGCATGAGCACGTCTTCGTTCAGGGGCAGGACCATGGAATATTTTCTGATTGCAGCCATTTTTCTGGCGCTGATTTTCGTTGCCAAATCAATGGTGGTGGTGCGCCAGGGCTTCAACTACACGATCGAGCGGCTGGGCCGCTTCACCCACAGCGCGCAGCCGGGCTTTCACCTGATCATGCCCTTTTTCGATCGCATCGGCCGGCGGGTGAACATGATGGAGCAGGTGCTCGACATTCCGGGGCAGGAAATCATCACCAAGGACAATGCCATGGTCGGTGTTGATGCGGTCGTGTTTTTCCAGGTGCTCGATGCCGCCAAGGCCGCCTATGAAGTATCGGATGTCTATGTTGCGATCATGCAGCTGACGACCACCAATTTGCGCACCGTGATGGGCAGCATGGATCTGGACGAAACCTTGTCCAAGCGCGACGAGATCAACGGGCGCCTGCTCTCGGTGGTCGATCATGCGACCACGCCCTGGGGCGTGAAGATCACCCGGGTCGAGATCAAGGATATTCGCCCGCCGGCGGACATTTCCAACGCGATGGCGCGCCAGATGAAGGCCGAGCGCGAAAAGCGCGCCCAAATTCTGGAGGCAGAAGGCCTGCGCGCGGCCGAAATCCTGCGCGCCGAGGGCGAAAAGCAGGGGCAGATCCTGCAGGCCGAAGGGCGGCGCGAGGCCGCCTTCCGCGATGCCGAGGCGCGCGAGCGCGAGGCCGAGGCCGAAGCGAAGGCAACCACCATGGTATCGGATGCGATTGCATCATCGGGCAGCCAGGCGCTCAATTACTTCATCGCGCAGAAATATACCGAGGCGGTGAGCCAGTTTGCCAATTCGCCCAATGCGAAGACCATCCTCTTCCCGGTGGAGGCAACCCAGCTGATCGGCACGCTTGGCGGCATTGGGGAGCTGGCAAAAGATGCGCTGGCCAATGCCCAGCCTGCCCAGCCGCGCACCAGCAGCAGCGCCCGGCCGGCCGAACGCGTGCCAACCGTGCCGCCAAGCCGCCCGGGAGACTGAGCCATGACGAGCCTTGGAGATTTTTTTGCGCTCGATTCGCACTGGCTGTGGTTTTCGCTCGCCGTTCTGCTGGGCGCGGCCGAAATCCTCATGCCGGGGTTTTTCCTGATCTGGATCGGGCTGGCGGCACTGGTCACTGGCCTGGCCGCCTGGCTCGGCGCGCCAATCGCGCTGCAGCTGGCGCTGTTTGCCATCCTTTCGGTGATCGCAGTTTATGGGGGCAAACGCTGGTTTTCGGTCAATCCCATCGCGAGCAGCGATCCCATGCTCAACGATCGGGCCGCACGCATGGTGGGGCAGATCGGCGTGGTGGAGGAACTGGTCGACGCCAATGGCGGGCGCGTCAAGCTGGGGGACGGCGCATGGCCCGCACGCGGGATGCAGACCGCTGCGCCGGGCACGCGAGTGCGAATCACCGGCGTTGATGCAGGCGTGGTGCTGGTCGAAACCGTGGATGAAGCCTGACAGCGCTCGGGCCGCAGCCCGAGCGCTTTATCCAACGCTTATTTCTTGCCGAACAGACCCTTGGCCATATCGGTCAGGTCGTCCATCACCTGGCCGTCACCATCCTTGTCGAGAAAGCCGGTGACCTTGTCCATCACCCCGCCTTCGCCGCCAAGGCCCGGCAAGCCGCCCAGCATTTCCTTCAGCTTGTCGACCGAAAGCCCATGCTCCGCCGCGGTTTCGGAAAGGGCGGTTGCCTGATCGCCCCCGGCAGCCATTTTGCCCTGCAGCGATTCGGTGACCGATTTCACGGTGTCCGCCGGCAGGCCGACCTTGGCGGCAATGCCCTCGATATTGCCCAAAATGCTGTTCAAAATGCTCATGTGCCAGTCCTTTCTTCAGTGATGATCGGTTGGGGTGCGGCCACGCGGCTCAGCGGCCCACCAGCTTGCCCGCCATGCCCAATATATCATCAAGCGCATTGCCATCGCCATCCATATCCAGCAGGCTGCCCAACCCGCCGCCCTGACCACCGCGTGCAGCGGGAGCCGAGGCAGCAGGCGCGGGTGCCGCGCCACCCAGCATGTTGCCAATCATGCCGCCAACCAGATCGCCCAACCCGCCGGAGGACGCGCCAGCCGCTGCGCCATCAGCTCCGCCTGCGCCCCCCTGCCGCGCCAGATATCCGGCAACGGCCATGGCCACCAGCGGCAGCATCTTTTTGAGGATGTCGGCGCTCACCCCCGATTGCGCCTCGCCATGCGCGGCCACCGAGCGACTGACATCCTTCGAACCGAAAATCTGCCCCAGAATCGAATTGCCCTGATCCACAGGGGTCGGCTGCGGGGCGAGCACGGCATCAAGCAGGCTGCCACCGCCCATGCCGGCCAGGCCACCGAGCAGCCCTT
>CAZFYJ010000113.1:3994-6922 GCA_964523215.1 uncultured Sphingomonadaceae bacterium
AACCCTTCGAGCCCGCTGGGTAGCGCCTGTGCATTTTTCTTGAAGCCGCCAAAAATGGCAGGAAGCAGAACAGCCGCCCCGGTCTGCGCCATGCCGGGATCGATCCCCAGTTCGCGGGCGATCGAATCGACTGCGCCCGTGCTCTTCAAAATGGCCGAAATATCCATGTGACCGCCCGTCCTTTCATTGCGCACCCACGTGGCACGCCCCACTGGCACTCTATGTGACGCCTTGTTGTCCGCTTGGCCAGTGGCGATGCGCATTTGTTACACGAATTTGGGGTGCGAAGGGCACTGGAGAGCCTATCATGGCAGCGCGAATCATGCGCCCGCCATCGGCGCGGGCCGCGCAGCCGCACCAACGCGCCAGCAACTGGCCATTAGGAGGACCAATCATGGGATTTTTCAGCAAGATCAAAGAGGCCATTTTCGGCAAGCCCGCCGAAGCCGCAGCGCCGGAGGCGAGCGCCATTCCGATGGCAGAGGCCGCACCCGCCCCCGAACCCGTGGACGTGGTGGCCGTGCTGACGGAAAAGGCTGCCGCCAAGGGGCAGGACCTGAACTGGGAGACATCGATCGTCGACCTGATGAAGCTGCTCGACATGGATTCAAGCCTCGATGCGCGCAAGGAACTTGCGGCAGAGCTGGGCTATGAAGGCCCGCTGGATGGCAGCGCGGACATGAACATCCGCCTGCACCGTGCGGTGATGGCAGCGCTTGCCGCCAATGGCGGCGTCGTGCCCGCGCAGATGATGGACTGAGCAGCATCATCGCTCGCGCTCTTGGAGCGATGTCCCATCAGGTGGAAACAGCTGGCGGGCTAAGACGTCGCGGCATGGCAACATCCAGAAGCCCGCTTTTGTTTCCATCAAGAGCTGGCTCCAGGCGCACATGAAAAGGGGGGCTGCGTGGCCCCCCTTTTTTCCTCTCCGAAAACCGGCCCTGATGAAGGCGCGATGCGGGCCTGGCCGATCAGGCCGCCCGGGGCGCCGCCTGGCGCACACCTTCTTCCACATGCGCTTCGAACTGCGCGAAATTATCGATGAACTGCTGCACCAGCTTGCGCGCGGTGGCATCATATTCGGCGGCATTGGCCCACGCCGCGCGCGGATCGAGAATGGCGCTGTCCACGCCCGGAACCGCAACCGGCACCTCAAAGCCGAAATGAGGATCGCGGCGGAATTGCGCATTGTGCAGGCTGCCATCGAGCGCGGCATTGAGCAGCGCGCGCGTCGCCTTGATCGGCATGCGGCTGATGCCCGGCATGGTCGCCTTGCCTCCGGACCAGCCGGTGTTGACAAGCCAGCAGGAGACCCCGCCCTTTGCAATCCGCGCTTTCAGCAGATTGCCGTAAACGCTGGGGTGGCGCGGCATGAAGGGCGCGCCAAAGCAGGTCGAAAAGGTCGCCTCCGGTTCGGTCACGCCGATTTCCGTGCCAGCCACCCGCGCCGTATAGCCCGAAAGAAAATGATACATGGCCTGATCCGGCGTGAGCCGCGCAATCGGCGGCAGCACGCCATAGGCATCGGCGGTCAGCATGATGATGGTGCGGGGCACGGGGCCGAGATTATCGGCCGAGGTGTTCGGAATGAAATCGATGGGATAGGAGCCGCGACTGTTTTCGGCGAGCGACGCATCGTCGAAATCGAGCACCCGGGTTTCCGGATCCATCACCACATTTTCGAGGATGGTGCCGAAACGGCGGGTGGTGGCATAGATTTCAGGCTCCGCCTCGGGCGAAAGGCGGATCATCTTGGCATAGCAGCCGCCCTCAAAATTGAAGACCGCCGTATCCGACCAGCCATGTTCATCATCGCCGATCAGCGTGCGGCTGGCATCGGCCGAAAGCGTGGTCTTGCCGGTGCCCGAAAGGCCGAAAAACACCGCTGTATCGCCATCCTTGCCGATGTTCGCCGAACAGTGCATCGGCATCACGCCCATGGTCGGCAGCAGATAATTGAGAATGCCGAACACCGATTTCTTCATTTCGCCGGCATAGGCCGTGCCGCCGATCAGGATCAGCTTCTCGCTGAAATTGACCGCGATCACGGTTTCGCTGCGGCATCCATGGCGCGCTGGATCGGCCCGGAAACTGGGCAGATCGATGATCGTGTAATCAGGGGCAAAGCCCGCCAGCTCGTGCGCTTGCGGGCGCACCAGCAGCGTGCGGATGAAGGCATTGTGCCAGGCCAGCTCGTTGATCACGCGCACCTGCACCCGATATTCGGGCTGCGATCCGCCAAACAGATCAGCGACATAGAGCCGCTCCCTGCTGGCCAGCGCGTCGAGAAAATCGGCCTTCAGTGCTGCAAAATGGGCCGGCGTCATCGCCACATTGGTTTTGCCCCACCAGATGCTGTCTTCGGTTTCGGCATCGCGCACGATGAACTTGTCCTTGGCCGAACGCCCCGTATGCGCCCCGGTTTTAACGACAAGCGCGCCATGCTGCGACAAATGGCCCTCGCCCTGCGCGACCGCAGCCTCGATCAGCGCGGCTGTGCCAAGATTGGTGAAAATCCGCGCCGCAGTTTCAATCTGATGCTCACCGATGGCCAATGCCGTCATCGTTTTTTGCTCCGTAGGTTGCAGCGCAAACATGCCCGCGCCCTGATTGGTTGTGCCAGATCGCGCGCCGCCATGCATACGTATGTGGGGCTGCGCACGACGGGGCCTTATCGCATTTTCACGGGTGCGCAAGAGGCGTTTCGCCATATGCCGCGCATTGTCCGCCAGAGGCGAAAATTCAATCGATTGCACGCGCGCCGACCTGCGCGGGCTGATCCACAACGATACGGAAGAATGCCAGCTGGTTATCGACAGACGGGTGGCTGACACGGGCGTGACCGGCCGGTGGGCGTCGCCGTGGCCCGCATTCCCGGCCACATCCAGGCCCGGCCACATGTATCGCGCATTGCCCCGGCAGCCGCCA
>CAZFYJ010000114.1:0-6876 GCA_964523215.1 uncultured Sphingomonadaceae bacterium
TCGCCCCGAAAAGATGACGATCGCCGTGGCGGGGGATATTGATCCCAAATTGGTAGAAAGTCTCATCGCCCGGCATTTTGGCGATTGGAAAGGGCGAGGGCCAGCCGCAGGCCCGCAGGATTTCGGCAAGCCGGACACCGCCGCGCCGGTCGCCAAAATTCTGGTTGAGCCCAGCCAGCCGCCCTCGGTGACGCTGGCGCAGGTCCGCCCGTGGAAGCGGGTGACGGACAGCGTGGCCTACACACAAGGGCTTTACCAGGACTATCTTGCGCTCGCGATCATCAACCGGCGGCTGGAAAAGCGCGCCCGCGATGCCAATGCCAGCTATCTCTTTGCCCAGGTGTCGCAGGACAAGGTCAATCGAGCTGTTGACATCACCACCGTTCAGATCGCGCCTTTGGATGGCGACTGGGCCAAAGCGATCGCCGATGTGCGCGCCGTGATTGCTGATGCGCTGGCAACGCCGCCCAGTGCCGAAGATATTGCACGCGAAGCCCGCGATCTCGGCGCTGCCATCGAAAAGGATGTGGCCAATGCCCGCAACGAGGCCGGCAATGATCTGGTCGACAGCCTGGTGAATGCGGTCGATATCGGCGAAACCGTGGCCGCGCCCGCAGATCATCTTGCGCTGTTCCGCTCTTCGCTGCCGGGTGCCACGCCAAAGAAGATCCTGGACATGACCCGCAAGCTTTTTGCCGGCGATGCAGCGCGGGTGGTGTTTGTAACGCCGGACAGCAAGGCGGGAAGCCCGGATATCGTGGCGCGCATCACCACGGCGGCAACGGCACCCATCAAGGCGGATCCGAGCGCAAGGCTGGGCAGGACGCGCGTTTCCATGGCGGACCTGCCGCAGCTTGGAAATCCGGGCACAATCACGGCCACCAAGCCGATTGACGGGCTTGGCATTGATGTTCTCTCGCTCAGCAACGGTGTAAAGGCGATGATTTCGAGCACGCCGCTCGAGCCCGACAAGGTGCGGGTCACCGTTCGCTTTGGCGGCGGACGCGGCGCATTGCCTGCTGACAAGCCGAATCTGTTGTGGACCGGGGACTATTCATTGCTGGCGAGCGGCATTGGCAGACTGCGTGAGGATGATCTTGATCAGATCACCAACGGCCGCAATCTGCGCACCGGCTTTGAAATCGATGACGATGCATTTGAATTTACAGCAGAAACCACGCCAGCAGACCTTGGTGATCAGCTTCGCCTGATTGCGACCAAGCTGGAATCCCCCGGCTGGGATGCGCAGGCCGTCCGGCGCGGGCGGGCAGCGCTGTTGCTGACCTATAATGACCAGAAGGCATCGGCAGCCTCTGTGTTGCAGCGCGATCTGAGCGGCGTCGTGCGCAACAATGATCCGCGCTGGCGGGCACCCACCAAGGCGGAGATCGAGGCGCTGACGCCCCAGTCATTCCGCGCCTTCTGGGAACCTGTGCTGAAGCAGGGGCCGATCGAAGTGCAGCTCTTTGGTGATCTGGCCAGCATCGATTATCGCCAGCTGCTGGCAAGCACGTTCGGTGCGCTGAAGCCGAGAGAGCCAGTTGCCCCGCCGGCCGCTGCGCAGCCGGTGACCTCTGCGCCGCGCGCGACCCCCCTGCAGCTGACCCACAGCGGAGACAGCACCCAGGCCGCTGCGGTGCTGAGCTGGTCAACGCCGGGCGGCATTGGCAACGCCGCTGAAAGCCGCCAGCTCGACGTGCTGGCCGCGATCATGAGCGACAGGCTGTTTGACCGGTTGCGTTCGCAGCTGGGCGCGTCCTATTCGCCAGTTGTGATCAGCGACTGGCCCTTGCGCGCAAGCACCGGGGGGCAGTTTTTTGCCGAAAGCCTGCTGCGCCCTGAAGATACGGACATGTTTTTCAAGGTGGTGCGCGATATTGCCGGCGAGCTGGCGAAGACACCGGTGAGCGCGGACGAGCTGGCGCGGGCGACCAAGCCGCTGGAGGAGCAGATTGTGCGCGCCTCTTCTGGCAACCAGTTCTGGATGCTCGAGCTGAAAGGGGCGAGCATGGACGATCGCCGGGTCTCTGCGCTGAAGCGGGTGATCCGCGATATCCGGGCGACGACGCCGGCTGATATACAGGCGCTTGCGGCCAAATATCTGAAGCCGGACGCCGCGTTTCCATTTGTCATCCTGCCCGAATCGCGGGTCACCGTGGCAGGCGCTGGCAGCAGCGGTGCCCGCTCAGGCGCGCCAAGCGTGGAATGACAGGGTCAGCTTGCTGATCAGCGCCTGAAGCTTCCCCAAATGCTGTTCGTCAGGCCGCTTCATGCTCATGATGCGCTATGGCCCGGCCATTTGCGCGTCACGGCTGCGTGCTCTCCCCGGCTTTGCTGGTCGCCAGCTTGGGCGGTTCGGCCAGCCCGCCTTTGGCCATGATCTCGCGGCGCATTTCATCACGCCGTTCGTGCACTGATGCAATCACCGGCCCCATGGCCAAGCCAAGATCGACCAGCACCGCCTCTGAAAGCTGGAGCGAGCTTTCAAACGTCTCTGGCACGGCGTCACTCGCCCCTGCGCGATACAGCGCGGCTGCATGGTCGGCATCGCGTGCGCGGCAGATGATTGCAAGATCGGGATAGTCACGGCGGATCAGCCGTGTCAGCCGCAGCTGCTGGGCGGCGTCGTTCATGGTGATGACAACCGCGGCCGCACGGTCGAGCTGGAGCTGGCGAATGACATGCGGCTTTGCCACATTCCCAAAGCTGACCGGCTTGCCATGGCGGCGTGCGGCCGTGACGGCGTCTACATTCAGCTCGATCGCACGCCATGGCTTTCCATGTCGTTCCAGCATGTCGGCGACCATCTGGCCGACCCGGCCATAGCCGATGATCTGCGTTGGGTGCGCGGCCTCGCTTGCGGGCAATTCTGCGAACGGATCGCCCTGTTTCTGGCTTGCGCGCCATTCGATCCGCCGCGCCACATCATGCCCGATCCGGGCGAGAATGGGGGTCAAGGTCATGCCCATGGCCGCAACGATTTCCCAGAATATGCGGTCTGTCTGGCTGATCAGCCCAGCGCCCGCTGCTGCTGCCAGCACGATCAGCGTCGTCTCCGAAGGGCTCGACATCAGGAGGCTGGTTTCCGCAGCGACGCCCGGCCGCGCGCCCGACCAGCGCAGCAGTGCACCGGTCACCATGATTTTGACCATCAATATGGCTGCAAGCGCGCCCAGCAACAAAGCCCAGTTGCGCGCAATCATATCGAGATCGAGCGCCATGCCGACACTCACCAGAAACACGCCGAGGGCAAGGCCCTGGATCGGCGCAATGCTGTGTCCCACTTCTTCATGATAGGGTGTTTCGGCGATCAGCAGCCCTGCGATCAGCCCGCCAATGCCCGCCCCGATGCCGATCCAGCCTCCCAGTGCCGCGCCGGCGATGATCACCAGCAGGCTGATGGCGAGAAAAATTTCCGGGCTGCGCGTGCGTGCCGCCTGCGCAAACAAATGGGGGAGCGCGAGGGCTCCGGCCCCGATCAGCGCAAGCAGAATGGCAAAGCCCTTGAGCGCGTCCATCAACAGCGCGCCCGTATCCGGCGCGGCCAGGCTGCCGACAATGCCAAGCCCGAGCAGGATCGGCACCAGCGACACATCCTCGAACAGCAGCATGCCAAACGCCATCTTGCCCACGCTGGACTGGGTACCGGCAATCGGAACGACAATCGCCGTGGAGGAAAGGGCAAGCGCGATGCCGAGAATCAGCGCGCTCTGCACCGATGCCCCAAACAGCAAGAGGCCAAGCGCAATGATGGCCCCGCAACCCAGCAGCTCTGCCGGGCCGAGGCCAAAGACGATGCGGCGCATCATCCACAGCCGGTTGAGCGACAATTCCAGCCCGATGCCGAACAGCAGGAGAATGATGCCGGCCTTTGCCAGCGGCGCAATCAGCGCGGGATCGGCAATGGTAACATAGGCAAGGGCAGGGGCGTGATCGCGCAGCATCACCAATCCGTGCGGGCCGACCAGCACGCCGATCAGGATGAAACCGATGACGGGCGATATGCGGATGCGGGCAAAGGCGGGGATGATGATCCCCGCCGCTGCCAGCAGGATGATGGCGCTCTGGAAAAACTGCCCAGTGTCGATCAGGTTTGCGCTGCTGCCCATCACATGCATATAGCGCAGTTTGACCCGCTGTCAGCCCGGACGGTGTCAGGCGGCGTGCGTCATCACCATTGGCCCATTGCACTTTCGAGATTGACACGCACCGCTTCGAAAAACTGCTCGGTGGTCATCCATGGCTGATCCGGCCCGATCAGGATCGCGAGGTCTTTCGTCATCTTGCCGCTCTCAACGGTTGCGATGCACACTTTTTCCAGCGTTTCGGCAAAGCGCACGACATCGGGCGTGTCATCGAATTTGCCGCGATAGCGCAGCCCGCCGGTCCAGGCGAAAATGGAGGCGATCGGATTTGTCGACGTGGCCTTGCCCTGCTGATGCTGGCGATAGTGGCGAGTGACCGTGCCATGGGCGGCTTCTGCCTCCACTGTCTTGCCGTCGGGCGTCATCAGCACCGACGTCATCAAGCCAAGCGAGCCAAAGCCCTGTGCCACCTGATCCGATTGCACATCGCCATCATAATTTTTGCACGCCCAGACGAACTTGCCGGACCATTTGAGCGCACTGGCCACCATGTCATCGATCAGACGATGTTCGTAAACGATGTTTGCCGCGGCAAACTTGTCCTTGAATTCGGTCTCGAACACAGCCTGGAAGATATCCTTGAACTGGCCATCATAGGCTTTGAGGATGGTGTTCTTGGTGGACAGATAGAGCGGCCAGCCGCGATCGAGCGCATAGTTCATGCTGGCGCGGGCAAAATCGCGAATCGATTCATCGAGATTATACATGCCCATGGCCACGCCAGACGCCGGAAAATCGAACACCTCTTCCTCGATCGTCTGACCATCATGGCCGGTCCACACCATTTTGAGCGAGCCGGGGCCAGGCACGCGAAAATCGGTGGCGCGATACTGATCGCCAAAGGCGTGGCGGCCGACGACGATCGGATCCGTCCAGCCCGGGATGAGGCGCGGCACGTTGCGGATCACGATCGGTTCACGAAAGACCACGCCGCCCAAGATGTTGCGGATCGTGCCATTGGGGGATTTCCACATTTTCTTGAGGCCGAATTCCTCGACGCGTGCCTCATCGGGCGTGATCGTCGCACATTTCACGCCAACGCCGTGCTGCTTGATCGCATTGGCACAGTCGATCGTGATCTGATCGTTGGTCTCGTCGCGCTTTTCGATGCCGAGGTCATAATAATGGAGGTCGATATCAAGATAGGGCAGGATCAGCCGTTCACGGATCCACTGCCAGATGATGCGTGTCATTTCATCGCCATCAATTTCGACGACCGGGTTTTTCACCTTGATTTTGGAGAGGCTCATTCAGACACACTTTCAAACAAACGGGAACAGAGGATAGGCAGGCATTTGCGACAACCGAGAAGCGGGTCCTTCCGCCTGATGATCGATCTTGCATTGCCCTAGGCAAAGCGCCGTCCAGTTTCAACTGCCTGATGCGGCAATCGAGCGATGCGCCGAGTTGCTCGTTGTAACGGGTGAAGGGAATGGCTAGAACGCGCAACATGTCAAATCTTCAATCCAGCAATGGCGGTGGCCCGCCGGCAAAATGGTCGTGGCCCGCCGTACATCCTGAGGGGCGCAAATTTGTGGTGATTGCCGGTGCGATCACGCTGGCGCTGGCATTTTTCTCGCTCGATCTGCTCGCCTGGCCGATGGCAGGCATCACCTTGTGGGTGGCCGCATTTTTCCGCGATCCGGTGCGTGTGACGCCGCAGGATGAAATGGCGATCATCGCGCCTGCCGATGGGCTGGTGTGCCTCATCGCCAAGGTGCCACCCCCGCCGGAGCTGAGCGGGCCAGACGCGCTCGGCACCGAGCCGATGACGCGTGTCTCCATCTTCATGAGTGTGTTCGACGTTCACATCAATCGCGCGCCTGTGGCCGGCACGGTCAAGCAGATTTCCTATATCGCCGGGAAATTCCTGAACGCCGATCTCGACAAGGCGAGCGAAGACAATGAGCGGCAGCATTTTCTGGTGGAAAGGGCCGATGGCGTGCGCATCGGCTTCACCCAGATTGCCGGGCTGGTCGCCCGCCGCATCATGTCCTTTGTGTCGCCCGGCACTGTCGTCATGGCCGGCGAGCGCGTCGGCCTCATCCGCTTTGGCAGCCGGGTCGACGTGTTTTTGCCTGCTGGAACCGAGCCCATGGTACTGCTGGGGCAGCGCACCATTGCTGGCGAGACGATCATCGCACGGATGGGCGATGCAGAGCGGCGGCTGGGCATCGCGCAATGAGGCTTGCGCCGTGAGCATATCGCCACGCGATCAGGAGCATGAGGGCGCGGACCCTCCGCAGGGCGGCACGTCCCACGCTTCGAATGCCAGCGCGCCTGTGGGCCTTGGGGGCGGGGGACGACAAATTGGGGGCATTTCGCTCCGGGCATTGCTGCCCAATGCCATCACGGCAGCTGCCCTGTGCTTTGGCCTCACTGGCATTCGCTTTGCAATTTCGGCGATCAGCGAGAATGGCACGGCTGCAGATTGGGAAAAGGCGATTGGCGCCATCATCATCGCCGGATTGCTGGACGGCATGGACGGGCGGGTGGCGCGGTGGCTGCGCGCCCAGACCCGTTTTGGCGCGGAGCTTGATTCGCTGTCCGATGTGATTGCCTTTGGAGTCTCGCCCGCGCTGATCATTTATTTGTGGTCGCTAAAGGCTATTCCCCAATTTGGCTGGGTGTTCGCACTGGCCTTCGTCGTGTGTGCCGCGCTGCGGCTGGCGCGGTTCAATGCCGCGATCGATGTCGAAGATCAGCCGCACAAATCGGCAGGATTTCTAAC
>CAZFYJ010000115.1:0-3833 GCA_964523215.1 uncultured Sphingomonadaceae bacterium
GTAACTGGTCGTCAAACATTTTGCGTTATGATCCGGTTTACCAGCAGCTTCTGGACCGGAAGAAACAGTCAAGAGCTGCCTAGCGGGACGAGAAGCACAGGGCATGGTCGCAACCGGAACTCATCAGCCAAAGCCGCGCATGGGCGGCGCATTGCGCCGCGTGCCGCTGCCGCTGGTGGCGGGCGCGCTGGCGGGCGGCATCGTGGCGCTGGGCATCGTCATCCTGCCGGATTGGCGGCTGGAGCGGCTGGCGTTCGAGCTGTATCTGGATCGGCTGCACAAGGCCTATATTCCCCCGATCGGGCTGGGGGGGAGACTGCTGCTCGCAGGGGCTGCCGGCGCATTGGCCGCGGCCCTGACAGCGGGGCTGGGCTGGGCCGTCGCACGTTTCTACAACAAGGGTGATACAATGGGGGCACTCTCATTCAACTGGCGCTTCTGGGAACATGGCAAGGCCGCAACGACATCCGGGGCGGATGCCGCGATGCCAGTGCGCCGCCGGGATTTTCATCCCGATGCGCCGGCACCCCGGCCAGTGCTGGCGCACAACGAGCTGGGGGCCCCGCTGCCGCCCGTGCTGGCGACCAAGGGTGAGGCGCGACCCGCGCCTGAGCCCATGAAAATCCCGGATGCCATCGGCAATCCCGACGATATTCTCGATCTGGGGGCGGCCTTCGCCGTGGTCGAGGCGGATCAGATGCCCGCGCCCGCGCCCGTGCCAGCCTCGGCACCTGCAACCATGGCATCGCCCGAATATCCCACATGGGCCTATGAAGAAGGGCTGCGAATGGCCGCCGAGGATCAGGCTTATGCGGCCGAGGCGGTCAGTCTCGCCCGCCGCGTGCACCAGCCGACCCCGCCGGAAAAGCTGGATGATGTGCTGGGGCCGGTCGGCCTGCCGCAGGATGGTGCGCACAGCCCGCTTGCCGCGCAGCTGCCCGAGCCTGTTGTGCCAGAGCCGGTCGAGGTGCCAGCTGCTGCATCCATGATCGATGCAGTGCAGGATGCGACGCCCGATGTGGTGCAGGCCGAGGCGGTGCCGGCGTCCGCAGTGGCACCCGTGCCAGAATCGACGCTGGCACCCATTGATGCGCCCATCGATGCCGATGCGTCGATCGAGGCTCTGGTCGCGCGGCTGGAGCGTGCCATGGCGCGGCGTGCTGCCATGCAGGCAGCGCAGGCCCCGGTGCCGCAGCAGCCGACCGAGGCGGCAGCCGCAACGGCGGTGATGCCTGGCGACGATCCGGCGCTTGATGCCGCACTGGCGACCCTCGCCCGGATGAACCGCCAGGCCTATGGCTGAGGCTCTCGCGTAGCCGGACAAAATCGGGACAAAAAATTCCGGACAAATGAAGCGGGCCGAAAGACCCGCCAGATTGATCATGTTGGATCGTCACAGCCTTGCTTCAGGGCGTGATATGTAAGCGTTCTGATAAGCTGAGGCCTGGTGCCTCGCATGACATAAAGGGCGACGATCAATGATCGCCGCCCCTTGCGCTTTCGTGCTTTTTACCATCCCCGAGGCTCGCTTGGGCTTGTTACACGCTGGTCGCCACCAGTGCGAGCAATTGAAGTACATTATTTCAAACGTTAATGTTCAACCCGCCCCAAAGGCGGGAGGCAGGGGCGCGCCAAAGCCCCGAGCCGCAGGACGCACGCCTGCACCTTGGGCTGTCGCGACAGCTTTCAATTTCCGCCACCGGTGCCCCCGGCGCGGTCGATCATCAGCTGCTTCCACCTGATTGGAAATCTCTTTAGTCCGCCACGCTCAGCAATTCGAAGGTGATCACGGACAGGCCCTCGGCGTTGCGCGCGAGCCTGGTCATGGCGGCCTCGGCAATGATGTGGCCGGGCAGATCAAATTCCCACTCGCCAACATCGCCCAGCTCCGCAAGGCGGGCGGGCGATGCCGTGACGTTGACGACGTAGAAATGCCGCGCACCGCAAAATGTGGCGCTCGCCCAATCGCAGAAATGGCTCTCGTCAAGCCGGGCATCGTCGCCAATCTTGAGTATCAGCGCGGCGCCCAGCCGCAGATGCAGCCGCGCCAGCGATAATGCGGGTTGTTTGAACGGGCGGCCCATCACGCTGCCTCCTGCTGCTGTGCGGCATCGGCGCGGCGATGGCTGATATAGGCAAGGATGCGCGCGCGCATCTGCGGCCCCGGCTCGCGGCCCAGACGCATGTCGTGCACCAGCCGGGGGTCGCGCGCCACCTCCCGGCCAAAGCGGCTCCAGGGGATGCCCGTTTCGCGCAGGAATTTTTCCACGAGATATAATGTTGGTGCATTCATGCCCTATGCCTTTCCGCTGTCTGTCCCGATGCCCCGCAACTGGCGCCCCCGCGATCATGATGCCCCATGATCATGATGCGCGGCGCCGGGAGGCTTCCTTGGCCGAGAGGGGAAGGCGGGAATCGCCCGGCACCACGCACGAATCACCCTGATAGGAAAAATCCTACTTGTCTAGGAAAAATCTTATTGCTATGGCTGACGGCATGAACCGGCGATCTTCAGCAGGCCCGCATGCAGCGGGGTCTTTGTCGCGCTCGATCAGGACGGCGTCGGGTGCGGCATCCGGGGTGACGTCGCCTCAGGCTTTGGCGCAGCGTGCCGCACTTGCAGAGGCAACCCCGGCGGCGCGTTTGCGCGCGCTGGCTGCCCATCACCGCACCGATCTGAAAGCACTTTCGGTGATGCTCGGGCGCAATCCCGCTTATATTCAGCAGTTCATCACCCGCGGCTCCCCGCGCAAGCTGGATGAGGCGGATCGGGCCATGCTTGGCCGTTATTTCGGTGTCAGCGGGGATGTGTTTGCCCCCGGGCGCGGCGCCAGCGATGCGCCCCTCTCGTCATCGGGCGTGTTTCAGGTGCCGCGCTTCGATATCCGGGCGTCGGCCGGGCCGGGTGCCTTTGCGGATGCCGATGCCGTGATCGGATCGGTGGCGTTTGATGTCGGCTGGCTGCGGGCAATGGGGGCAGAGCCGGCGATGTTGTCGATCATCCGCGCCGTTGGCGATTCAATGGGCCCGACGCTGACCGATGGCGACGATCTGCTGGTGGATCGCGGCTATGCCACGCGCCGCCTGCGCCCCGGCATCTATGTGTTGCGGATGGGCGATGGCCTGCTGGTGAAGCGGCTCTGCCCGGGCAACGCGGCAGGCCGGATTGACGTGATCAGCGACAATCCTGCCTATGGCACGCGGCACGATGTGCCGATGCAGCAGCTGGCGTTGATCGGACGGGTGATCTGGTATGGCCGCAGGCTGGACTAAGCCCGCCACCCCCTATATGCGATCTGCATGCGCATTGATCTGATCCCGGCGGGGGATAATCCGCCTGAAAGCCTGAATGTCCTGATCGAGGTGCCGATCGGTGGCGAGCCCGTGAAATATGAGTTTGACAAGGCCAGCGGAGCGCTGTTTGTCGATCGCTTTCTGCACACGCCCATGCGCTACCCCGCCAATTATGGCTTTGTGCCCCACACCTTGGGTGAGGATGGCGATCCGCTCGATGCGCTGGTGGTTGCGCGCTCGCCGATTGTTGCCGGGGCCGTGGTCAAATGCCGGCCGGTGGGCGTGCTGATGATGGAAGACGACAAGGGCGGCGATGAAAAGCTGCTGTGCGTGCCTGTCAACGCCACTTTTCCTTATTATGCCGATGTCCGCACCTACAAGGACATGCCCCCGATCGTGCTGCAGCAGATCGAGCATTTCTTTACGCATTACAAGGATCTGGAGCCCGGAAAATGGGCGAGGCTGAACGGCTGGGGCGATGTTGACGCGGCAAAGTCCATCATCATGGATTGCGTGGCGCGGGCCCGCACTGCAGGATA
>CAZFYJ010000115.1:3933-6873 GCA_964523215.1 uncultured Sphingomonadaceae bacterium
CCCAGCGCCATCACCACCAGCGCCAGCGTGTCCTCTCGCATCAGCTGCTTTTGTTCAAGATCGGGCGCCAGATCGTCAATCAATGTCTGAATGGCAGCCAGAATAGGGTCCAGCGCATCGTCATTGCCGGTCAGCAGCATCCATGATGCAAGCGCCGCTGCGCCCTCCCGGTCAAAAGCATCGAAGGTGATGTCCACAATGCGCCGCACATCGCGTTCGCCATGCGGCTGGCCAATCATTTCCATGGCGATGGTGTTGCACACGGTATCCGCCAGATGCGCTGCCAGCGCCTTTTGCAGCTCGAATGCGGAGCCGAAATGATGCAGCAGATTGGCATGGGTGCGCCCCATGCGTGCGGCAACGGCTTTCAGCGTCACGGCCTGCGGGCCTGCCTCGATCAGCAGCTCGCGGGCCATTTCCAGGGCTGTGGCCCGGCTTTCTTCGGGCGACAGACGGCGCTTGCGATCTATTGACATTGGTGTAAGTATTCGATATCCTCTGTGTTGCAACGATCATGGCACAGTTTCGGCAAAGCCCAAAGCCATGCTTTGATCTCGACATGTAAGGATGCAGCAATGGAAAAGTCCAGCCTTTCAGATGCGTTGCCGCGCGCTGCTGCGCCGGGCGTGGCGAGCCCCACCCCGGCCGATCTCTCCATTACGCCGCGTGACCGCCGTTTTGGACGGGATGCCGCGCAGCGCCGCTGGTGGATGAACGGCGATCCGGTGGCCACGGCCTTTTACAATGCCTTGTCGATCACCTTTCCCAAGGGCGAGGCCATGTTCATCGATGCCGTGAAGGCGCATCGGGACGGTGTGCCGCCAAAGCTGGCTGCAGAGATCCGCGCCTTCACGCAGCAGGAAGTGATGCACAGCCGCGAACATGTTGCGTTCAATGCGCGCATTGTCGATGCCGGCTATGATGTCGCAAAGCTTGAAAAGGCTGTCGACGATGTGATGGCCATCATCCGCAAACGCCCGCCGATCGTCAATCTTGCGGCCACCATTGCGCTGGAACATTACACCGCAATCATGGCGCAGCAATTTCTGAAGGATCAGGCGATCTTCGCGGGCTGCGATGCCGAACAGCTGGCGATGTGGCAATGGCACGCCATCGAGGAAATCGAGCATAAGGGCGTCGCCTATGACACCTGGCTCCACGCCACGCGCGACTGGAGCCGGTGGAAGCGCTGGCGGGTAAAGGCATTGATGATGACGCTCGTCACCATCAATTTCTGGCGCAAGCGTTATCAGGGAACCCTGGAATTGATGCGCCAGGATGGCATCACCGGGCCGCGCGCCCACGCCCGCCTGATCTGGTTTCTGTGGGGCAGTCCCGGCATATTGCGCCGCCTCGCGGGGCCGCTCGCCCGCTATTACCTGCCGGGCTTCCATCCCTGGCATGAGGATGATCGTGCGCTGATCAATGCCGTTGAAAGCGCCTATGCCGATGCGCGCCCCCAGGCGGCATCGTCATCACCCGCAGGTCTGGCGCGCGCGGCGTGACACGATATGGCATCAGCCGCAAACCCCTGACGCTGATCCGACCGTGACATCATAGCCATCGCGCCCGGCGCCCCATAGCCTGCCCCGGGGCGCACAACGGCACCCCCCTTGCCGCAACCCCGGCGCGATGCACCGCCATCACGATCCGGCACCTTGCCGCCCCCCTCCGTGCCACATGTAACGCGCGTGTCGTCCCTGCCTGCCCTATTTTCAACATCTTTGCCGCAATCCTGCCACGCAGATGTATCGCGCCTGACAGTCAGATTAAGTGTCTGGTCAGATTAAGACACCTAGAGGGAGCGGGCCGGCGCCGGATATGCCCGGATCGGCAAGTGACATAACATCAGGGAAGATATCTCATGAAAAAGTTCATTCTGTCCACGCTCGCCCTTTCGGCAGCAGCCTTTGCAACGCCTGCTCTGGCGCAGGAAGACGCACCGGCCGTGCAGCCTTATGCGGGCCTGCAGGTCGGCATTCATGATGCAGGCGTCAGCACGGCCGCTGACGATAATGGCATCATCTATGGCGGCTATATCGGTGTGGATGTGCCGGTCAGCGGTGCCGTGTTTGTGGGCGCTGAGGCCAATTACAACTTCGGCTCGAGCGCGATCGATCGCGAATATGGCGTGGCGGCACGGCTCGGCACCGAAATCAGCCCCGGCACCAAGCTGTTTCTGAAGGCGGGCTATCAGGAAGTCGATTTCGATCTTTCGAAGGTCACGGGCACGCCCGGCCCGTTCCCCGGTCTGGATGACAGCGACGGCGATTATCTGGTCGGCGTTGGAGGCGATTTCGCCGTCAGCGACAAGGTGGCGATCCGCGCTGGTGTGGACACCATCTCGTTCGATACGGTGCGTGCGACGGCCGGTGTCACGTTCCGCTTTTGAACCGGGCCGGCCCTGATTGAGCCGGTTCCGTTGTGGGCTGCGCGCTGGATGATCACTCTCTCCATTCAGCGCCTGCCGCATCAAGAAGGGCGCCTGGATTGCTCCGGGCGCCCTTTTTCGTGCAGCTTTCGGCTGACTGCGCGTTTAGCGGCCCAGTGCCGCTTTCAGATCATCAACCAGATCGAGCCGTTCCCATGGGAAGAAATCGCCCTCGGCCTTGCGCCCGAAATGGCCATAAGCAGCCGTCTTGCGATAGATCGGCTTGTTGAGGCCAAGATGGGTGCGGATGCTGCGCGGTGTCAGCCCGCCCAGCTTTTCGATGCCCATGATCGCGGCCTCGATCGCATCATCGCCAACGACGCCAGTTTCATGCGTATCGACATAGAGCGACAAGGGCTTTGAGACGCCGATGGCATAGGCCAGCTGGATGGTGCAGCGCGTGGCAAGGCCCGCCGCGACGATGTTCTTGGCCAGATAGCGGGTGATATAGGCGGCCGAACGGTCAACCTTGGTCGGGTCCTTGCCGCTGAATGCGCCGCCGCCATGCG
>CAZFYJ010000116.1:0-6842 GCA_964523215.1 uncultured Sphingomonadaceae bacterium
CGCCTTCGTCATCGGCCAGCCCCGCCTGCTTTTGCCTGCTGATAGCCATTGCGCTCTGCCTTTTGCAGCGTGAGCTGGCCCTCCACGCTGGTCACCCGGCCGCGCGCATCGGTCGAGTATTTATATCCATTGACGTGATAATCGGAATTGGCAGCGAGGCGGGCATTCAAATCCTTGTTCCACGCCCCCTTGCGCCCTGGCGTGTCGAAATAGAGTTGCGGCCTGCCATCGACCATGGCCGGGCGGGCGAAATCATCTGCGCCGCCTGTCTTGCTGCGGGCGGCTGCATCGCCCAGCTCATCGGCATGGCGCACGACCGCGCCGCCGGCATCATCGGCCTGCCGCGCGCCTGCGCCAAACAGGCTGTCCAGCTGTGATTTCATGCCCCGGATGGCATCCGCAGCACCCGAAGGAAGGCTGTCGATGGTGCTTGGCGAGATGTTGTTCAGCGCGCGGTGGATTTCGCGCAGGCCAGGTTCGAGCGCACGGGCAGCCTCGGGGTTGCGGGCGGCAAGCTCAACGGCATTGCTGACAGTGCGGGCATAGCCCGGCAATTTGGCGAGCTTGGCCGTATCGCCCAGATAGGGCAAAATCCCGGCAGCCGATGCAAGGCCACCCAGAACATGGCCGCCCGCCTCCCACCAGTTGCCCTGTGTCGCTTCATAAATGGCGCGCCCGCCGGAAATCACGGCATTGGAGCCATCTGCAAAGGGCGTTGGCTCGAATATTCCGACGATATCCAGCCCGATCTGGGTCAGATCAAGCCCCAGCTTCGCACCGCTCGGGCCATTGTCGTTGGTCGGGGCAGGTGCCGCTGCACGCTGGGCTTCATAATCGGCAAGGCTCAGCCCGCTGGCCTGAAGATCGCGCAGGCCAGCCTGGATGCGCGCGCTGTCATCGGTTGCATATTGGCCGTCGCCCCACAAGCGATCGAGCCGATTATAGAAGTCCCGTCCCGCGCTTTGTGCTGGCATGGCGCGGTAATCCGAAACGGAAGGCGCGCCAGCCTGGAATGTGATGCCCTGCCCGTCGGCTGCCCGCACGCTGTAGGCGGCACGGGCCAGCTCTCCCGCCTTTACGGGGCCGAGCTGCGCGTTCAGCTGCTGCTCCAGCGCGGCTCCCAGTTCGGCATCCTGTGCCCTGACCGCATCAAGCTGGCGCTTGATTTCTGAGAGATTGGGGCGGCTGGCTCCCCCATTTTCGGCAATGATGCGCTGCGCCATGGCGGCCGGATCGGGCCGATTGGCGGCACATTGATTTGCTGACGCAACCGTGGCGGGGTTGACGGCGTTGACCATGTCGGGCTCCTGGCTTGCGGAGCCGAGTATAACCCGCCTGCGGCATCACGTCCCTAGACGATTCGTTTAGCCCGCCTCAGCATATCGTGGATGGTGCCATGCGCCGAGCCGCGATTCAGTGTGTCACGGCCCCGAAAATCCAGATCGCCGACAGCAGGATGATCGCCAAGAAGAGGGAAATGCCGAGCACATAGCGCATCGCGCCTGTCTGGATCGCGCCAGTTGCCTCAATCTCGCTCAGCTGCACTTCATCGCCATTGCGTTGCATCGTCGTCATCCTTTCCCAAAAGCGCCCAGGCTTTTGCCCATGACGCTACGGATCATGGGCCTTTCGCCGATCGTTGCCAATACGCACATAAGGTCAGGTGCCGCGGGCGCGCCGGCCTTGCCCTAAACGATTCGTCTAGGGCGCAGCCAAATCGATTGTGATAAGCTTTTCACCATCGGCGTAGAATGAAAGGCAGATCATGGTTGATCCGATTGGCGCAGCGACCGCTTTCATCAACAAGCAGCTTGATACCAGCGGCTGGTTCAACACCGTGACGCACGGCGAAACCAAGGCCGCCACAGACAAGCTGCAATCGCTGCCAGCAGCGCAGGCCGATGCCGTGGTCGATAATCTGGCACGCAGCGGGCGGCTGGATCGGCTGGCCAGCGAGGTGCTGGATGGCAATATTGTTCCCGGGCTGGGCGGCCTTTCCGCATCGGATCGGCAGGCCTTCTTTGCCGACATGGCAAAAAAGCTCGACGGCGAAAGCCTGGCTGCCTTGCACAATAGTTTCACGAAGGCGGCCGGCAATGGCGGCCTCGATGGCCTGGAGCGCGGGCAGGAATTGGCAAGCGCGATTGCAGCCCACGCCAGCCCGCAGGCAAAGCTGGATTTCATCCGCGCAATGGCGCCTTCAACCACCGATCAGACGAGTGTGCGGGGTGGCAGCAATCCCTCCACGTCCATCGCAGCGGATCCACAGGCCGCAGCGGTTGGAACGGTGCTGGGCTCCATGCGCGGTGCCAGCGCGCAACTCGGCTTTGCAGCGCTCACCCCGGAGCAGACCCGGGCCGTGATGACGGCCGCTGTGCAGCAGGAAAACACCACGACAGCTCATATGGGCGGCGGCTACATGAACGTCAGCTGGAATGCCGCTGAATTCGGCAAGATCATGGATGCGGCTGCCAGCATGCCGGTGAACAGCAACAATGCCGATTTGCGGGCGCGCATTTTTGATGCTGGCGCCGACACGTTGCGCAATGTGCGTGAGACCAATGGCGGACCATTTCGCATTGGTGCGGGCACATTCGGCAAGGATCAGACACTTGCCGACATGACCAGCGGCATGACGCGCCTGCTCAATTCCGACATCCGCGGCACCGTGAGCGAACTGAACCTGAATCGCGAGACGCGCGATGGCAGCGATCTGGGAACTTATGCCCAGCAGATGCTCGATCAGGGCAAGGAACGGGATCTGGGTTTCATGCTGCGCAGCCTGGGTGATTATGGAAATACGGACCGCTTCATGACTCGGCTGAACCAGACGCGGGCTACCCCTGATGGCGGCAGCATCCGCCCGAATGCCGAAGCCTTGGGCTATTTTGTGGGTGCCGTCACGACGGGCGCAAAGGCGCAAACCGAGAATATTCAGCAACAGCGCGATTCGGCGGCGCTCATCCTCAAATTTGCAGCCATCGCCGGGGATAAGGCAACGGGGCCGATTGCCGGTGGCGCCATCACAGCGGCTGGCGAATTCATCAACCCGGCGATGCGGGCGCTGATTGCTGATCCCACGGCCGATGCCGGGCGCGTGCTGGAAATGGGTGCGCTGCCGGTTGATCAGCGCGGCGAGCCTGCGGTTGGGCAAGATGTGTCGGATGCATTTGATGGTGCAATCAATCGTGTGCTACGCACAGCGAGGCCATGATTGATCTGAAACGCGCTTGCCTGTCGACTGGCATCTTGTTCCTGCTCGCCGCCTGCTCTGCTGGCTCTGAGAAAGCTGCGGTCCCCCTGGTGCCGGACACTTTGGTCCAGCGGGCAGACGAATTGGCATATTCGACACGCGTCACCTCTGTGCTCGATCGGCAGAACAAGGTGGTGCGGGCCATGCTCGGGGCGAAATTCCCCGAAATGCGGTCCATCACCGAGGATTCGCTGTCGCCCGCCGATGCGGAAAAGGCCCTGGCCTGGTATCAGGGTTATTTTGCAGGCAGCGGCTGGACACGCGTCGCTTTGCCAAGCAACGGCAGCGCGCAAAATCTTCAGGCATGGCAGCAGGGCGACAAGCTTTTCGCCGTTGCCGTGACAAGGATCGATCCGCAAGATGTCCCGCCCGATTTTGATCGGGTGTTTCTGCAATATCATGTGCAGAATCTCGAAAAGCGGCCATAGTCAATTCCGCCCCGGTCAATAAGGCGGGGCGTGCAGCCCCCTGGCGCTCTGGGTGAAGATTTCGCACCCCGTCTCGGTGATTCCGATCGAATGCTCAAACTGGGCGGAAAGGCTGCGATCCCGCGTGACGGCGGTCCACCCGTCGTCGAGGATTTTGACGCCATATTTGCCGGCATTGATCATCGGTTCGATGGTGAAGAACATGCCGGGGCGCAATTCGGGCCCGGTTCCGGGCTGGCCGGCGTGCACCACCTCCGGCGCATCGTGAAACAAGCGGCCAAGCCCATGCCCGCAAAAATCGCGCACCACACTGAAGCGGTGCCGCTCGGCGTGCGTCTGGATCGCGTGCGCCACATCGCCCATGCGGTTGCCCGGCCGGGCCTGTTCGATGCCCAGCATCAGGCATTCGTAGGTCACATCGACCAGGCGGCGCGCCTTCAGCGGGACATCGCCGACCAGATACATGCGGCTGGTGTCGCCATGCCAGCCATCGACGATCACGGTCACGTCGATATTCACGATATCCCCGTCTTTCAGCGGCTTGGGGCCGGGAATGCCATGGCAGATGACATGATTGATCGAGGTGCAGCAGCTATGTTCGAAGCCGCGATAGCCAAGCGTGGCGGGGATTGCGCCGGCGGCAAAGGCCGCATCGCGCACCAGATCGTCGATTGCGCCCGTGGTGATGCCGGGGACGACCTTTTCGGTCAGCATGTCGAGAATGTCGGCGGCAAGGCGGCCGGCCTTGCGCATGCCGGCAAAGCCTTCTGCCCCGTGCAGCTTGATGGAGCCGTCGCGCGTGGGCTGCGCATCTGCAGCGAGGATCTGATACTGGTTCATGCCCATGAACATAGCGCAGCAGCGGCGGCATTGCGAGTGTCTGATGCAAACGCGCCTGATGCGGCCCTCTTCGCGCCGCGAGCGGACCCAGCCAGGGGCATCGGAAAAAGGCGATAAGGCGCACGGACCATTGGCAAGCAGCCGCTCTGCCTTTATGCGCCACGGGCATGAGCGCTGACCGCATCTACACCGCCGCCCTGTGCGTGATCGGGGACGAAATTCTCTCGGGCCGCACGCAGGACAAGAATATCGCGCAAATTGCGCTGTGGCTCAATCTTCAGGGCATCCGGCTGCGCGAGGTGCGCGTCGTGCCCGATCACGAAGATGCGATTGTCGAGGCCGTCAACGCCTTGCGCGCGCGCAACGATTATCTGTTCACCACCGGCGGGATCGGCCCGACGCATGACGACATTACCGTGGATGCCATCGCAAAGGCGCTGGGCGTCGCCGTGGTCGTCCATCCCGAGGCCAGCAGGGTGCTGCACGCATATTATGAAAGCCGTGGCGGCATCACCGAGGCGCGGTTGCGCATGGCGCGGGTGCCGGATGGCGCTGCGCTGATCCCAAACCGCATGTCGGGTGCGCCCGGGATCCGCCATGGCAACATCTTCATCATGGCGGGCGTTCCCCATATCACGGCGGGCATGCTCGATGCGCTCTCGGGCACGCTGGAGGGGGGCAAGCCGCTGCTTTCGCGCACCATTGGCTGCTGGGTCGCCGAAAGCGAGATTGCCGACATGCTGCGCGGCGTCGAAAAGGCCCATGATGGCTGCCAGATCGGCAGCTATCCCTTTTTCCGCGACGGGCGCGTGGGGTCCAACTTCGTCATCCGATCGACTGATCAGGCCGCGCTCGATGGCTGTGCCGAGGCGCTGGTCGCGGCGCTGGCCGGCCTGGGTCATGAAGGCATATTCGACGGCATATAATGTGGAGCGCGGCAGGGCCGACAGCTTTGGTGGAGCGCCAATTCCGACACAGACTAAATGTCAGTTGGCAAACGGCGCAAACGGCGCTAATTGCGCGAGACTTGACGCAGGCCTGCGTTGGAAACAAGGCTGTTGCAGCCGACGTTAAACATTCTGGCAATGCGGGATATGCGTCTCTTTCTTTGGCCGGGCCGAACCGGCCGGGGCGTGCGAGGATAAAGACGGAACATGGCAACATCGGGTCTTAAAAATATGGCTGACGCTACGGCACAGGGAGGTGACGCCGTTGCTGATCCCCGGCGGCGGGATTTCATCCATGTCGCCGCGCTCAGCTTTGGCGGCGTCGGTGCTGCGGCGGTGCTTCTGCCGCTGGTCGGCCAGATGGCGCCCTCTGCCGATGTGCTGGCCGAATCGACCACCGAGCTCGATGTGGCGAGCCTCCAGGCGGGCCAGGCCATCAAGACGCAGTGGCGCAAGCAGCCGGTGTTCGTGCGGCGCCTGACGGCTGCGGAAATCGATGCAGCAAACAAGGTGCCGCTTGGCCAGCTGCGCGATCCGCAGACGCTGGCCGAGCGGACCAAGCCCGGCAAGACCGATTTTCTTGTGACGCTGGGGGTGTGTACCCATCTTGGCTGCGTGCCGCTGGGAGCGGCCGAAGGCGAGGCGAAGGGCGATTATGGCGGCTATTTCTGCCCGTGCCACGGTTCGCATTACGACACGGCCGGACGCATCCGCAAAGGCCCGGCGCCGACAAATCTGGTGGTGCCCGAATATGCTTTCACCAGCGATAGCGTGATTACGATTGGCTGAAATGGATATGATTAGAGGATCAATGCGATGAGCTTTCCCTGGGCAGAACCCTATAAGCCTTCCAATGGACTGATGCAGTGGCTGGATGAGCGGCTGCCGCTGCCCCGGCTGGTCTATGGCGCTGTCGGCGGCGGCTATCCGGTGCCTCGCAACCTCAATTATTTCTGGAATTTCGGCGTGCTCGCGGGCGTCGCCCTGGTGATCCAGATCGTGACCGGCGTCATTCTTGCGATGCACTATCGCGCCGATACCACGATTGCGTTCAACAGCGTTGAACATATCATGCGCAATGTCGAATATGGCTGGCTGCTGCGTTATGCGCACATGAACGGTGCCAGCTTCTTCTTCATTGTCGTCTATATTCACATTTTCCGTGGCCTTTATTACGGATCGTACAAGGCCCCGCGCGAAATGATCTGGCTGCTCGGCGTGGTGATTTTCCTCCTCATGATGGCCACGGCCTTCATGGGCTATGTGCTCCCCTGGGGCCAGATGAGCTTTTGGGGCGCGCAGGTGATCACCGGCTTCTTCTCCGCCATCCCGCTGGTGGGAGAGCCGCTGCGGGTGTGGCTGCTTGGCGGCTTC
>CAZFYJ010000117.1:0-2963 GCA_964523215.1 uncultured Sphingomonadaceae bacterium
AGCGCTACACTGGCAGTGTAGAGGTCAGCGGTTCGATCCCGCTAGGCTCCACCATATTCCACAGGTTGTTCGCCTGCATCCCGGGCGCGGGTATAGCATAGTGGTAATGCTCTAGCCTTCCAAGCTAGCTAGAGGGGTTCGATTCCCCTTACCCGCTCCACCAAGCGACCACGTCCCTCAACCCCATCAGCTGCGGCGGAATTGCGCCCACGGGCCAGTAATGGCGAGCGTCTTGGTCGGTGCATAGGCATTGACGAACAGCGTCGTTCCATCGGGCGAGAAGCAGGCCCCGGCCAGCTCGGTCTGCAGGCGCAGCCGCGCAAAATCATAAAGCTGGCCTTCAGGCGTCACGCCGCGCAGATGATTGTCCACCGTATCGGTATACTGATCCTCGCATACGATGAGATGGCCATTGGGCCCGACGGTCAGATTGTCGCCAAAATTGAACATTTTCGGATCGGTTGATTCGACGAACAGCTGCACGCTGCCGGCGGTGCCGCGCATATTCGCCTTGCCCTCGTTTGCGCCGGGCACATATTTGAAGATCTGGCCATATTTGATCGCGCCGCCCGATGTGCAGACGAAATAGAATTCGCTCTGACCGCTTTTGCCGCGTGCATAATGCACACCTTCGCCGCGGGCGAAGGGCACAGCGCCAAGCGCCATGCCGCGCTTGCGCAAATCGTCGTCCGGGCTTTCCACACCATCCAGCGTGATCCAGCGGGTCTTGCGCGATTGCATCAGCGGAAAGCCGGTCTTGTCCGTCCAGTTGCGGCTGTCATTGGCATAGGCGGCATCCGCAAAGGCCAGCGCCTGTAGCGTGCCGCCCTTGGCCAGTTCCCCCCTTTTGGCAGGCAGGAAGCGATAGAAAAGCCCATCCTCACGGTCTTCGGTGAGATAGACAATGCCCGTGCGCGGATCGACAGCAGCAGCCTCATGATTGAAGCGACCCATGGCCTTCAGCGGCACCGGATCAACAAGGCCGCGGGCGCGGGCGGGCACTTCGAAAATCCAGCCATGATCCTTGCCCACGCCCTTGCCGGCGATCGTCACATCTTCCTCGCAGGTCAGCCAGCTGCCCCACGGGGTGACCCCGCCCGAACAGTTGCGGATGGTGCCGGCCAGCGACTGATATTGCTGGATCACGCGCCCGGCCTTCATGTCATAAACCATGGTGGACGTGCCGCCGGGCACCACCGCACCATCGCTGCGCCGGTCGAACGTGGGTACCTGGGCTGCGGGAAACTTGCTGAACGCCCCGGTTTCGACATGGCGGGCCGCCAGCTCATGGTTGCGCACCAGCGCCACCTTGCCGCCGCCCAGATCGAACGCGCCCATGCCATCTGCGCGGTCTGCCACCAGCCAGCCATCGTCCATGCGATCGCCCAGCTGGGAAATGACGCGATAGGAAAAGCCCTTTGGCAGATCGAGAATGCCTGCCGGATCGGGCGTGAGCGGCCCATAGGCCGGCACGGCGCGCATCGCCTTGGTCTGCGGTGCGGCGGCGCACGCACGGGTTGCAAGCCCGGCAAAGGCCAGCGCGGCGGCACTGCCCAAAAGACCCCGGCGATCAATATTGCCCAATTCCATGATCTGCTCCATCGGCGATACGTGACGCAGGCAAACTCGCCACAGCGATATGACAGCGCGATGACGAGTCCCGAACTGCCGGGAAACTAGCGCAGGCGGACGAGGCGCGCCATGAAAAATCCGTCTGCGCCGCCATCGGCAATTCGGCCGGGGAGAATGCGCAACGCCCCCATGCTATCAAGGTCGATCCCGGCGGGCAGTGCATCGTGCGCGCCCTGTGTCGCGTCATGCGGCGCGGCGGCAAAGCCCGGCTGGCGGCCCAGAAATGCCGTCAGCTGCGCTTCGCCCTCTTCCGGCTCCAGCGAGCAGCTGGCATAGACGAGCAGCCCGCCAGGCTTGACCCATTGCGCGGCCCGATCCAGCAGCCGTGCCTGCAGCGCCGCCTGGGTTGCGATCATATCACGCGTGACGCGGTGGAGCACATCGGGGTGCCGCCGGAAAATGCCGGTGGCAGAGCATGGCGCATCGATCAGCACGGCATCATAAGCCTGCGGCGGCGACCAGCCGAGCGCATCGGCCACGATCGTGTCGACCGCGGCATTCAGCCCGGTGCGCGCCAGATTCTCCTGAAGCAGCGCCATGCGCCGCGGCGCGCTGTCCAGCGCAGTGACCCGCCAGCCCGCCGCCGCCAGCTGCATCGTCTTTCCGCCGGGCGCAGCGCACAGATCGAGCACATGCCGCCCCTCGCCCACCCCTTCACACGTCCCCCGCCCTGCGCCCAGCAGACGGGCTGGCAAGCCGGCGGCAAGATCCTGCACCCACCAGGCGCCCTCGCCATAGCCCGGCAGCGCGTGGACAGCGCCGCCGCGCGCCACCCGCACATGGCCGGGGGCCAGGCTGATGCCACCCAGCGTGCGGCACCAATGATCGGTCTCGTCATGCCGTTTGAGGCTGAGGTCAAGCGGTGGCGGAGCGGCGATGGCATGTGCTGCCTCGTCCAGCATGGCATCGCCCCAGGCCACGCGCCAGCGCAGCGCGACATCGGCAGGAAGCGCGGGGCGATCCGGCAGGGCCGCGCCATTGCGCATCAGGCTGCCAAACACCCCATGGACCAGGCGACGCGGCCCGCCATCGACCAGCGGCAAGGCCGTTGCAATCGCGGCATGCGGCGCCGTGCGCATTGCCAGCGCCTGCGCCAGCGCGATTTTCAGCACCATGCGCGCCTTGGCATCATCAGGCAGCCGCTGGCGCGTCGCGCCGTCGATCAGCGCATCAAGACTGGCGGACCAGCGCAGCACCTCTGCCGCAATTGCAAGTGCCATGGCGCGATCATCGGCGCGTGGAACATCGCGCGTGGCCGCCCCCATAGCCTGATCGAGCGCCTCTCCTCGTCGCAGCACGGCATCAAGCAGGCGCAGCGCGGCACGGCGGGC
>CAZFYJ010000117.1:3063-6705 GCA_964523215.1 uncultured Sphingomonadaceae bacterium
GATGGGCGATGCGGCTTGGCCATGCCGGCGGCGCTACGCCCAAAGCCCTGGCTTGCACAGTGCTTTTTGCAGCCTTATCTTGCGTGGCATGGCAGCGCGATCACCCCGGCCCGCTTCTGCGGCAGCTTCCGCCGCATCCGCGGAGACGCCCCGCGCCACGCGGCGGCCTGATCATGTGCGGCCGCCTGCGCACTGGACGCCGAGCACGCCGCCGGTGCCACAGGACAAAGCCGACGGAGACGACATGCCAGTGGCCAGGCCGGACGTGCCGGCGCAACGCAGCGCCGATGCGGCGGCGCGCGATCATCTCGGCATCAGTCCGGTGCGCTATGGCGACTGGGAGCTGAACGGCATCGCCATCGATTTTTAGGGCAATCGATGTTTAGGACGATCGGCTTTCGTGCGGTGGTGCTGCCCTAGCCCTGCGGCCCGCTGCAATCGCCGAGGCGACGGGTCGTCACCTTCATTTCGAGCTGTGCCGTGCCCTGCGGCATCGCCTTGTCCTCGATATTGGCGATCATGGTCATGTCGGATGCGGTGTCGCTTTTCGTGCCCGTCAGCGTCATCACACCCTTGCCGCCGGTTGCCGTGGTGCACACCAGCTTGCCGGACACCTGACCGCCGGCGACGCTGTAATTCTCCATCTTGCACTGCCCGCCCTGCGCCGCGATATCCTTGATCATGTCACCCTTGTCGGCGTCGGCCTGCGCCTTGGTCAGGCAGTGCGTGGCGGTCGTCTTGCTGCCGGTCATCTGCGCCTGCATCTGATCACGCGCGGCTGCCGGCATGCCCGGAATCTCCAGCCGCACCACCTCCATGGTCGATTCATACTGGCCCGGCTTCATCTTGGATGCGGCCTTGCCGCCATCCTTGCCCGCCGAATCCGCGCCGCTGCACGCAGCCAGCATCGTGAACGTGGCAGCACAGACCGCCAGCTTCGTGCGCCTTGCCTTGATCATCGCGTCATCCTCCCCTGATCCGGCCACGGCACAGCACCGCGCCTCGACAAGCGCTATAGTGGCTGATGGCCATGGGTGCACAAAAATTTTTTTGTTCGCGCTTCGTTCAGTTGCCAAAGGGCAAATGCATGGATTGACCGTGCGTCGCGCACTGCAAGCCGTGCCAAAGCTGCGACGAACCGACTCATCCGTGCGACGAATTGCATGGTGAAAATTTTATTTACACACTTGCAAATGCGATTGGCTGTGGCACTATTTGTTGTGGGTAACCGCCGGGGGGCACCCAACAGATGGTATATATCGGCCTTTGTGGCGCAAGCCGCAACGCCCGCTGCCTTGCCCATGATGAACGGGCGTCGGCGCGGGATCGGCTGTGTATCGCCTGTGAAAATATCCCCTATGCGGTTGCGCATTTGTGCTAGGCTCAAGGTTCGTCCCGAGTCGAACACAAAGCGAACATTTCGGGTTCTGCAGTGGCTGGATGATCAGGCACGAACAGAGGCTGAAATGCCGGTCAATGCGGCGCTGGCAGGCGTGAAACTGACGGGCATCAAACTGGCAGGCGCCAAATTGGCAAATGCGACATAGTGTTGCGACAACGGGGGCAGGACAATGGATTTCAGGGATAGTGCGCGCGTGGAACAGGATATGGATGCAACGCTTCTCGATCGCCAGATTGACAAGGCCGGGCCGGCCACAGCCGCTGCCGCCGAAGCGGCGAAGGATGCGCAGGCGAAGGATGCGCAGGCCGACAGCATGCCGCCAAAATCCGCTGACGTGAAAGGCGTGCATGCGCGCCGCTTTGACGTGGCGACGGATGGATCGCGGGATGCGCTGCTCACCGAATTTGGCAAGGAAACCCTGCGCGATCGCTATCTGCTGCCGGGCGAGAGCTATCAGGATTTGTTTGCGCGCGTGGCGGCGGCCTATGCCGATGATGCTGCGCATGCGCAGCGGCTCTATGATTATATCAGCCGCCTGTGGTTCATGCCTGCAACACCTGTGCTCTCCAATGGCGGCACCGGCCGGGGCCTGCCGATCAGCTGCTATCTGAACAGCGTGGACGACAGCCTGGAAGGCATTGTCAACACCTGGAACGAGAATGTCTGGCTCGCATCGAAGGGCGGCGGCATCGGCACCTATTGGGGCAATGTGCGCGGCATTGGCGAGCCGGTGGGCCTCAATGGCAAGACATCGGGCATCATACCCTTTGTGCGCGTGATGGATTCGCTGACGCTCGCCATTTCGCAGGGCTCGCTGCGGCGCGGCTCGGCGGCCTGCTATCTCGACATTGATCACCCGGAAATCGAGGAATTTCTGGAAATCCGCAAGCCATCGGGCGATTTCAACCGCAAGGCGCTCAATTTGCACCATGGCGTGCTCATCACCGATGCCTTCATGGAAGCGGTGCGCGATGGCGCGGAGTGGGAATTGCGCAGCCCCAAGGACAAGAGCGTGCGGGGCACGGTGGATGCGCGCAGCCTGTTTCAGAAGCTGGTCGAAACCCGCCTGGCAACCGGCGAGCCCTACATCATCTTCATCGATCAGGTGAACCGCATGATGCCCCGCCACCATCAGGAACTGGGGCTGAAGGTGACCACGTCCAATTTGTGCAGCGAAATCACCCTGCCCACCGGCCGCGACCATCTGGGCAATGATCGCACGGCCGTGTGCTGCCTGTCCTCGCTCAACATGGAAACATGGGACGAGTGGAAGGATGACAAGCCCTTCATCGAAGACGTGATGCGCTTTCTCGACAATGTGCTGACCGACTATATCGAGCGCGCACCCGACGATATGGCACGCGCCAAATATTCGGCGATGCGCGAACGCTCGGTCGGCCTTGGCGTGATGGGCTTTCACAGCTTCCTGCAGGCGCGCGGCATCCCGTTTGAAAGCGCCATGGCGAAAAGCTGGAACCTGCGCATCTTCAAGCATATTGCGGCGCGGGTGAACGAGGCATCGATGCTGCTGGCGACCGAACGCGGCGCCTGCCCCGATGCCGAGGAACGCGGGGTGATGGAGCGCTTTTCGTGCAAGACCGCGATCGCACCCACGGCGTCCATCTCGATCATCTGCGGCGGGACAAGCGCATGCATCGAGCCGATCCCGGCGAACATCTATACGCACAAGACCTTGTCCGGCTCCTTTTCGATCCGCAATCCGCATCTCGAAAAGCTGCTGATCGAAAAGGCAAAGAACAGCGACAGCGTGTGGAACAGCATCCTCGAGCAGGGCGGCAGTGTCCAGCATCTCGATTTCCTGAGCCAGGAGGAAAAGGATGTGTTCAAGACCAGCTTCGAGATCGACCAGCGCTGGCTGATCGAACTGGCAGCCGATCGCACGCCCTATATCGATCAGGCGCAGTCGCTGAACCTGTTCATCCCGGCCGACGTGGAAAAATGGGATCTGCTCATGCTCCACTATCGTGCGTGGGAACTGGGCATCAAATCGCTTTATTACCTGCGTTCGATGAGTGTACAGCGGGCCGGCTTTGCCGGTGGTGTCGAGGCCGACAACACGAGCGAAGCCCCGGTCATCCAGGTCGAGCGGCGTGATTATGATGAGTGTCTGGCGTGCCAGTAAGGCGCGCTGGCACATCGGGCTTGCCCTGCCAGACCGCAGGGCAATGCACCGGCCGGGATGCTGCCCGGCCGGACGGAGAGGGGGTCGTGGCGATGCC
>CAZFYJ010000118.1:0-399 GCA_964523215.1 uncultured Sphingomonadaceae bacterium
ACGGCCATTGCCAAATTAAATCGCGTGGCGGTCGCCGGTCGCCCGGCCGAAGCCTTTGAAACCGATGTCACCCCGCCCGATTGGGTGCTCGATGGCACGGCGGGCGAGGAATTCGGCGTGCCTGGCGAGGGGCCACTGGTCGACGAAAATGGCATGCCCATCGAATTGCCGGCCGATGATCAGGGTGCGGATCAGCCGCCCGATCAGCAACTGGACGAGAAGTGGCTGGAAGAAATCACCGGCGGCGGCCAGCCTGTGCGTGACGACCCGGCACCCCGCCCCCCCCCCACGGAAGTTACCCGACGGCACCTGGGGCTGATTAGTACACCCGCACCGCAACTCTGGTATTGCTCAAGTCGTGCTGTGGGACTTCCAAACGCGACCAAGCTGGATCCAGGC
>CAZFYJ010000118.1:409-6691 GCA_964523215.1 uncultured Sphingomonadaceae bacterium
ACCGAAGGCCCCGCCGCCAAAGCAGGGCGACAATGAAGGCGTGGAGATTCAATAGGCGCAGCCTGTGGCAGCCCGAAAATCGGCCATGCCCCGGACAACCCCACGCGCCCTGACAACAGCAGCGCCGCCCGGGCATCGCCCCGCGGCCAGAACAAGGAGCATCATGATGGCCAGAGCCTGGTATTTCACCTCATCCCCGAACGGCCTGCCGAGCCACGACAACGTCGCGCTGCGCGATCTGCCGGATCGGCCGCTGGAACCGGGCGAAATCCGGGTGCGCAACCAGTATCTTTCGGTCGATCCCTATATGCGCGGCCGCATGACCAACGTGAAATCCTATGTCGATGGCTTTGCGCTTGATGCGCCGATGACGGGCGGTGCCGTCGGCGACATTGTCGAGAGCCGCGCAGAGGGCTTTCCGGTTGGCGGCAAGGTGATGCACATGCTCGGCTGGCGCGACGAGGCCATCGTGCCTGTCGGCGGCGCGCAAGGGATGGGCGCGCCCACGCTGCTCCCCGATCTGCCGGTGCCGATCCAGTCCTATCTGCACAATCTGGGGCTGACGGGTGGCACGGCCTATTTTGGCCTGTTCGATATTGCCAAGGCCCAGCCGGGCGATGTGGTGTTTGTGTCTGCCGCCGCAGGCGCCGTGGGATCGGCCGTGGTGCAGCTGGCCAAGCACAAGGGCATGACGGTGATCGGATCGGCGGGCGGTGCAGACAAATGCGCCTGGGTGCGCGCGCTCGGCGCAGATGCCTGCCTCGATTACAAGGCCGGCCCGGTGCTGCCCCAGCTGGCGAAGGCACTGGCATCGCTGGGCAAGGACGGGATCGATGTCTATTTCGACAATGTCGGCGGCGAGCATCTCGATGCTGCCTTTGCGACCGCCAATTTCTTTGCCCGCTTTGCCATTTGCGGCATGATCGAAAATTACAACAAGGTGGGAGGGGGCCATGCCTTTGCCGCGATCATCCGCACCATTCCGGCGCGCATCCGCATGCAGGGCTTTATCTTCACCGATCATGTGCAGGATATGGGCCGCTTCGTCGCCGAGGTCGCGCCGCTGGTCGCGAGCGGACAGATGCAGATGCGCGAGACGGTTTATGAGGGGATCGAACAGGCGTTCGATGCATTTCTTGGCCTGTTTTCGGGTGCGAATACCGGCAAGATGCTCGTGAAAATCTAGGCCCGCGCCCGCCTGTGCCCGCGCAATCCCGTTGCCCGTGCGCCCACCACTCGCCCGGCCGCTGCGCGCCGGCTCCCGCCATGCCGCACATATGGCCGGTTGACTCGCGCCGATGCGCCATGCAGCCTGCGCGGCATAAGAAAATGAGGAGAGCATGATGGCGAAAAAGGGAGTCGATCTGGGCGGCGCAGACGATGCCAATGTGGCCCTGAGCCCGATCATCGGCCTCGCGCGGGAGGATCTGATGGGCGCGGTGGCCGTGATGCTGCGCGAAACCGCAGGCCAGCCGGCGCGCATGATGGAGCATATGAAGGATTTTTCGGACGACGTGCTGAAAATCCTGACGCTCAAATCCGATCTTGCGCCAGATCCGAAGGATCGCCGCTTTCACGATCTCGCCTGGCACGCCAACCCTTTTTACAAAATGGGCATGCAATATTATCTGGCGGCGCAGAAAAGCGTGAAGAGCTGGGTTGAGAAGCTGGAGGTCGACGAACTGGAACGCGCCCGCGCCGGCTTTGTTTCGGGCATGATTGTCGACAGCCTTTCGCCCACCAACATGCTGATCGGCAATCCATCCGCGATCAAGCGGGCGATAGATACGGGCGGCGTTTCGCTGCTCAAAGGCCTCAAAAACGCCTATGTCGACATGGTGCACAACAAGGGCATGGTCAGCCAGGTGGACAATCGACCGTTCAAGATCGGCGAGAATATCGCGCTTTCGGAAGGAGCGGTGATCCTCAAGACGGAGATGATGGAGCTGATCCATTATGCGCCGACAACCGACGAGGTGCACGAAATCCCGCTTCTCATCATCCCGCCACAGATCAACAAGGCCTATATCAACGACCTGACACCCGAAAAAAGCATCATCCGCTATGAAGCCGCCCATGGTCTGCAGCCATTTCTGATCAGCTGGCGCAACCCGACGAAGGAGCATGCGGACTGGGGCCTGGATGCCTATGTCGATGCCATCATCGCCGCGATCGATGCGATCTGCGCTGTGACCGGAGCCAAGAAGATCAACCTCGCGGGCGCCTGTTCGGGCGGGATCACCATGGCCACGCTTCTTTCAAAGCTTGCGGCGCAAAAGGATGGCCGGGTGAACAGCGCCACCATGATGGTTTGCGTGCTCTATCCCCAGAAGACCGACAGCGAGGCGGGCGCGCTCGTTTCCGATCATGGCATTGCGCTTGCCCGCCAGCGCTCGGCGGAAAAGGGGATATTGGAGGGGGACTCGCTGGCCCGCATGTTTGCCTGGCTGCGCCCCAATGATCTGGTGTGGAATTATGTCGTCAACAATTATCTCCATGGCGATGATCCGCCCGCGTTCGACATTCTTTTCTGGAACAACGACACGACCAATCTCACAGCAGCACTGCACAGCGATTATCTGCGCGTGTATGAAGAACAGCCCTTTGCCAATCCCGGCGTGGCAGACATGGCGGGGCACAAGGTCGATCTCACCAAGGTTGATTGCGATCTGTTCATCCTCGCGGGCGTCACCGATCATATCACCCCGTGGAAGGCCTGCTATCGCTCCACCCAGCTGTTCGGCTCCCGCAATGTGGAGTTCATCCTCTCTCATTCGGGCCATATCCAGGCGATCCTCAATCCCCCCGGAAACCCGAAGGCCAAATTCTACAGGGCCGATGGGACGCCGCCGCCCACGCCAGAGGCCTGGCTGAAAGGCGCGCAGGAGGAAGCGGGCAGCTGGTGGCCTCGCTGGATGGCATGGCTGAAGAGCCGCTCCGGCAAGATGAAGGCCGCGCCAAAGGCGCTCGGCAACGCCGCCTTTCCACCCGGCGACCCGGCACCCGGTGCCTATGTGTTTGATTGAGGCGGGGTGCGGCCGCCCGTGAGGCCCATCTTCCATCTCTCCTTTCCGGTTCGCGATCTTGATGAGGCCATCGTCTTTTATGCCCGCAATCTGGGGGCAGTGCCGGGTCGCCGCGCGCAGGACTGGGCGGATATCGGCTTGTTCGGCGCGCAGCTGACGCTCCAGCAGCAGCCCGGCGATGTGCTGAACCCCATGCCGAGGTCCCGCCATTTCGGGGCAACGATCGGCTGGGGCGAGTGGGAGGCGCTGGCCGCGCGGCTTGATCCCGGCCTGATCGTGGAAGGCCCGATGCTGCGCTATCGTGGCGAGCCGCACGAAGAGACCAAGCTGATGCTGGCGGACCCCAGCGGCAATCTGATCGAGCTGAAAGCCTATCGCCAGCCCGATCATGTGCTGGGCCCGGTTGCGGCAGGGATGCGCCCCGACTCATAAAAAGTTGGAAATAATATTACGAATCTGCTACACAGTAAGACAACGCGGGTGATGCTGCTTGCCGTTGCAGCCGGCCTGGTCCCCGTCGTCTGGAGTGTTGGACAGTTGGTTTCAATTTTCTGAGCCTGGCAGTGGCATTGTCGCCGCCCGTTTCCCTGCAGGAAGCGGCGCGGCCCATATGCTATGTCGCAACCGTGGATGCTCGCGAGGCATCAAACAGCGGCAGTGCGGGCGGGAAGATTGCAGCCAACCCAGTTTGAGGATGGAATTATGGTCGCCAAAGCCTTTGCATTCGATGTCGGGGATTATGTTGTGTATCCAAAGCATGGCGTGGGCCGTGTGATCGAATTGCAAAATCAGGAAATCGCAGGGATGCAGCTCGATCTTTACGTGCTGCGCTTCGAAAAGGAAAAGATGACACTGCGCGTTCCGGTCAACAAGGCCGAAAGCGTCGGCATGCGCAAACTGTCTTCGGACAAGACCCTGAAAGAGGCGCTCGACGTGCTCAAGACCAAGCCCAAGGTGAAGCGCACCATGTGGTCGCGCCGCGCCCAGGAATATGAAGCGAAGATCAATTCGGGCGATCTGGTCGCGATTGCAGAGGTGACGCGCGATCTGTTCCGCGCCGATGATCAGCCTGAGCAAAGCTATTCGGAGCGGCAGATTTTCGAGGCAGCCTCCAGCCGCCTTGCGCGTGAGCTGGCCGCGATGGAGGAAACGGACGAACCTTCGGCGCTGAAGAAGATTCACGAAATCCTCAACAAATATGCGCCGCAATATTATGCGGACAAGATTGCCTGATCCGCCCTTTGCGCGGATGAGCCGGATCATGGGGGCTGCCGTGCTGATGGGCGCGGCAGCCCTTCTGGCGTCTGTTGCGCAGCGCAGCGGGGATGCCATGGCACAGCAGGCGCCGGGGCCCGCCCGCAGCATCGGCCTTGGCAGCTTCGACCGGCTGGATGTGCAGGGGCCTTATGATGTCATCATCGTGCCGGATCGGGGATATGGCGCCACGGTCCAAGGGCCGCAGGCACAGCAGGACAAGCTGGCCATGGAGATTCAGGGCGACGGCCGCCTGATCATTCGCGAGCGGCGCGACGGCCCTGCCCAGGCACGACGGGATGGGGCTGGCGGGCTGACCATCCGGCTGCGCACGCCTGCGCTGCGCGCGATCACCCTATCCGGCAGCGGCAGCGTCAGCACGGCCGCGATGAAGGGGGACGCGCTGGCGCTGCGCCTGTCGGGCAGCGGGCGCATCATTGCGGGCGGCCTTCAGGCGGACCGGGTGGATGCCGCGCTCGACGGCGCGGGCACGCTGACGCTCGCGGGCAAGACACGGCTGCTCTTTGCCGATGCGAAGGGTGCCGGCTCGCTCGATGCCGCCGGGCTGGCCGCACGCCAGCTGACCATTGCCAGCGCCGGGGCTGGCGAGCGCCGCTTTCAGGCGACGGAATTTGCAACCATCACGGCAAATGGCGCGGGCAGCATCCGCGTCTCTGGGCGGGGCACCTGCCGCATCGTGCAGGATGGCGGGGCCGATATCCAGTGCCAGGGCAGGGTGCTGGCGGGCAAAAAGCCGCGCTAACGATCTGCGTCGGCCTGCTGATTGGAAACGATCAGGGCAATTTATCAAGTGCGCTGCGCGCCGCTGCCACATCATCGCTGAACAGCCCATCGATGCCGGTGGCGAGGAAGGCGCGAATTTCGCCTGCGGCGTCGCCACGCGCGGCCGGGCTGATGCCACGGCGCAGGCCCAGCGGCAGAAAGGCGTTCTCCGGCCGGAATGTCCAGGGATGCACCATGAGGCCCGCGGCGTGCGCATCCGCCACCAGCCTTGTTGGCGTGCCAAGCCGCCCCAGCGCATCACGCGGGATGATCAGCGCCTTATTTGGCCCGATGCCATCGGCATAAAGCGCAATTTTCTGCAATCCTGCCGGGCTGATCATATCTGCCATGCGCAGATCGGGGCGATCCGCTGGCCCGCCATCGGCGTCGATCAGCTGGATCAGGCGCAGCCGCGTCTTGGCGCGCAGGGCCTGCAAATTGCCGACCTCAAACGACTGGATGAACACCGGATCGTCTGCGTCATCATGCCCATGAGCAGCGAGCGCGGCGAGCAAGGGCGCTTCATGCGGCAGGCCGATCGATGCGAAATAGGCCGGATGCTTCGTTTCGGGATAGATGCCGATGCGCCGCCCGCGCCGGGCACTTTCGGCATCGGCAAGCGCCAGCACCTCGGCAAAGGTCGGGATTTCGAACTGCCCGTCATAAGCGCGATTGCGCCCGCGCAGCAGCGGCAGCCGTTCACGCGCACGCAGGCCTTTCAGCTCGGCAAGCGTGAAATCCTCGGTGAACCAGCCGGTCACAGCCTTGCCATCGATCATCTTGGTTGTGCGGCGGCCCGCATAGGCCGCAACATCGGCGACATTGGTCGTCTCCGAAATCTCGTTTTCGTGGCGCGCCACCAGCACGCCATCCCGGCTCAGCACCAGATCGGGCTCGATGAAGTCCGCGCCCTGCTCGATCGCGAGCGCATAGGCAGCGAGCGTATGTTCCGGCCGGTCTGCGCTCGCGCCGCGATGCGCGATCAGGATCGGCGGCCGATCTCCGTCCTTCGCCGGGGCGCGCTCAGCCATGGCAGACGAGGGAGCAGGCAGCGGCGCAGGGGTGGCACATGCGGCCACAATGGCGATGATCACCAAGCCAGGCAAGAGTGCGCGCACCGCCCGCATCATGACGGCAGATGTGACAGGCCGATGACGCTGGCGCCGCGCTTGACCGGGGGGGGGGATGGTTTAAAATTAAAAGACCAAATGCAATCTTT
>CAZFYJ010000119.1:0-6536 GCA_964523215.1 uncultured Sphingomonadaceae bacterium
CACCTCGCCGCCGAAATCGGCGTGGCCGGGCGTATCGACGATGTTGATGCGCGTGCCCTGCCAATCCACCGAGGTGCATTTGGCCAGAATGGTGATGCCCCGTTCCTTTTCGAGATCGTTCGAATCCATCGCGCGCTCTTCCACCCGCTGATTGTCGCGGAAGGTGCCCGATTGACGGAAAAGCTGATCGACAAGCGTGGTCTTGCCATGATCGACATGGGCGATGATCGCAATGTTGCGAAGAGACATGATCTGGGCCTTTGCGGGGGGCGCAGGGCCTTTGCCCCGCTGGTTCGAGGGCGGCCCATAGCGAAGTTTGTGCAGTGCGGCAAGCATTGCTATGGCGGGGTTGCATGCTCGGCCGCATTTTCCCGGATCCCTTCATTCCCGTGCTGCTGGCGGTGGTGCTGCTGGCAGCCGTGCTGCCGGTTTCGGGGGCGGCCCTGCCACTGGCGATGGCGCTTTCGACCATTGCCATTGTGCTGCTGTTCTTCCTCCACGGCCTGCGCCTCCCGCGGGAGGATGTGCGCCGCGCGCTTGCCCACTGGCGGTTGAATGGCGCGGCCTTTCTGTTCTGCTTTGGCGTGATGCCGCTCGCGGGCTTTGCCGCTTCGCTCGCCTTTGCGCCTTTGCTTCCGCCCGTGCTGGCGCTGGGGCTGGTCTATCTCGGCGTGCTGCCATCCACGGTGCAATCGGCCACCACGGCCAGCAACATGGCGGGCGGCAATGTCGCTGCTTCGGTGATCATGGCGGCGCTCCTCAATCTCGCCGGGATGCTGCTGTCGCCGCTGCTCTTTTCCCTGCTTGCCGATGCGCGGGGGGAATTTGTGCTGACGGGTGCCATGCTGATGCGCATCCTTGGCATGCTGCTGCTGCCCTTTGCTGCGGGCCAGATCATGCAGCCATGGCTGCGGCCCTGGGCCCTGCGCCGCCGGGCGCTGACCGTGCTGATGGACCGGGCGGCGATTGCGATTGCGGTCTATGTTGCCTTGTCCGGTGCAGTGGCGGCCGGGCTGTGGGCGCAGCTTGGCGCGGATCAGCTGGCCGCGCTTGCCGCCGCGCTGGCGCTGCTGCTGATCATTGCCTTTGGCGGGGCCTGGGCGCTGGGGCGCGTGCTGCATCTGCCGCGCGCGGACGGCATCAGCCTGTTTTTCGCAGGGGCGCAGAAAAGCGTGGCGGTGGGCGCGCCGATGGCGACCATCCTGTTTCCCCCGGCAATGGCGGGAACGCTGCTGTTGCCGCTGATCAGCTTTCACATCATCCAGCTGATCATCTCTGTGGATTGCCGCTCATCTCTGAAAGATGTCGGCAGTTGCGCGATGATCCGCAAGCGTTATACTTGAACAACACAGTGTCAATGCGCATGTTGCGGTGAACAGTCAGGGAAGGCCAAAGCGATGAGCACCGAAATCCAGTCTGGCACAGGCCAGCCAGCCAATCAGGCAGCCCCCGTGGCAACCGCGACGCTCGACGCCCCCGATCTGAAGCTGGAGGCGCCTGCCCCGGTGCCGGTGGTGGTGCCGGAAAAGGCAGCCGGGCTGGTCCCGCTGTCCACCGAACAGCGCAGCCAGCTCGAAGAAAAGGTGGACGGCTTTATCGACGAGCTGGTGGCGCAGGATGTCAATTCGCCCGAATTCGGCAAGAAGGTGGATCAGATCACCAATATGGGCCGCAAGGAAATCATGGAGGCGGCGGGACAATCCAACCGCTTTCTCGATCGGCCGGTCAAGGCGATGGACAAGGATAGCAGTGTCGGGGCCGATCTGGCCGAGCTGCGGCGCACGATCGAGGATCTGGATCCCTCGTCCAAGGGCAATCTGCTCGCCCCGCGCAGGATTTTCGGGATCATTCCCTTTGGCAACAAGATGCGCAATTATTTCGATGGCTACAAATCCGCGCAGAGCCATATCGCGACCATCCTGCAGCGGCTGGGCGGCGGCAAGGACGAGCTGCTGAAAGACAATGCGGCAATCGATGTGGAGCGGCAGAATCTGTGGGCGGCGATGGGCCGGCTGGAGCAGATGATCCACATTTCGAAAACGCTCGATGCCCGGCTGGAGGCCAAGGCGCTGGAGCTGGATGCGACCGACCCGGCCAAGGCGCGGGCGATCCGCGAATCCGCGCTGTTCTACACCCGCCAGCGCACGCAGGATCTGCTCACGCAAATGGCAGTGAGCGTGCAGGGCTATCTTGCGCTCGATCTGGTGAAGAAAAACAATGTCGAGCTGATCAAGGGCGTCGATCGCGCCTCCACCACCACAGTGGCGGCGCTGCGCACCGCGGTCACCGTGGCGCAGGCGCTGGTCGGGCAAAAGCTGGTGCTCGAACAGATCACCGCGCTCAACACGACGACGGCCAACATCATCGATGGCACCGGCACCATGTTGCGCACGCAGACCGCGCAGATCCATGAGCAGGCTGCCAATGCCACCATCCCGATCGAGACGCTGAAGCGCGCCTTCCAGAACATCTATGACACGATGGACAGCATCGATGCCTTCAAGCTGAAAGCGCTGGACAGCATGAAGACCACGGTCAGCACGCTCGAAAGCGAAGTGGAAAAATCGCGCGGCTATATTGCGCGCGCCGAAGGCCAGGCCCAAGCCACGGCCTCGCTCGAAAGCAGCAGCAGCCCGCTGGCCGCGCTGAACGGCTGAACTGGCCAGCAGGTGGTGAGGGCGCAAGGTGGATCGGATGGATCAGCAGATGGATGAGACCCTGCGCAACAGCCGCCATGCGATCGCCCGCAGCCGCGGACGGCGCTATGGCGGCGGCAGCGACCGGGAAAGGCTGCGCCAGTTGCGCCGCATGCGCCGCCGGGAGACATGGCGGCGGCGGCTGCGCTTCATGGGCCTGGGCTTTGCGACGGTCCTGATCGGCGCCATCATCTTTGGCGCGGTGGTTCACCCGCTCGGCTTTTTCGGGACGATGCTGGTTTTCCTGCTGCTGGCGGCGGTGCTGGTCAGCGCATTCAGCGTGCGTGCGCCGCGTCCGCAAGAGCCTGCGAAATTTGCAAGCGGCGATCTGGCGCAGCTGCCCCGGCAAACCGAGCTGTGGCTGGAATCGCAGCGTCCGGCGCTGCCTGCGCCTGCACAAAGCCTGATCGATCAGATCGGTGTGCGGCTCGATACGCTCACGCCGCAGCTCGCCGGGCTGAATGCGCAGGCGCCGGTTGCGGCCGATCTGCGGGCCTTGATGGGCGAACAGCTGCCCGAGCTGGTGGCAGGATTTCGCCGCATCCCCAAGCCGCTGCAAGGTCAGGCGCAGCATGAAGGCGGCCTCTCTCCGGAAGAACAGCTGATCGACGGGCTGAACCTGATCGAGACCCAACTGGCCGATGCCAGCCTCAGCATCGCGCGCGGCGATCTCGATCGGCTGGCGACGCATCAGCGCTATCTTGAGCTCAAATATCGGGATGGCACGGAAAGCAGCTGAGCCGGCACGCTGATTGCGCGCGCCATGTTTTTCAGCGCGTGTCGCGTCCAAGTCGCGCCATGTTTTTCAGCGCGTGTCGCGTCCAAGTCGCGCCACGATGGCATCCAGCTTTGGCGTTTTCTTGCCCGCAGCAGGCACAGCGGTTGGCTTTGGCGTCGGCTGGGCCGCCGGTCTTGATGCGGGCTTTGGCGCTGGTTGGGCTACCGTTCTCGCTGCGGGCTTTGCCGGCGGCTTTGCTGAAGGCACAGCGGGCCGCACCACGGCTTTCGTCTGTGCAGGGGCACGGGTCAATTCGCTCTCGCGCCAGGGGTCGCGCACATCCGGTCGACCGGCTGCGGGCACGCGGGTGCCCGGGGCACGGCCAGTGGGGACTGCGCGATCTGTGGCACTGCTGCCGCGCTCGTCGTTCTTGCGCGCCTTCTTTGCGCGTGCCGCGTCCTTGCGGGCTGCACGTTCGGCCGCACGCTGCGCCGCCTTGTCTGCCTTTTGCTGTTGCTTGAGCGCCTTTTTCGCGTCTTTCGCGTCTTTCCTGCTTTTCTCGTCCTGCTTCGCGCCCTTGGTCGGCGCGCCTTTCGCAACCTCGGCCAGCGCGGGGCTGACTGCCTTGGGATAGATGAACCCATGCAGCGGATTGGTGCGCGCGCCCAGGCCCTGCATCGGCGCATACCAGATGCGCACCATCGACCAGTCGTTGGCATCCGACACGTCCACGGCGAGCACATTGCGCTCAATCTGCCCGCGCCGCCCGTTGATGGGAGACCAGTTGGCATGGCTGATCAGCAATTCGCGTTTGCCCTTGATCCGCGTGACCACGGCGACATGGCCAAGCGGCATCTCTCCGGTCGGCTTGAAGGTCATCACCGCGCCCAGCTTTGGCCGGGTCCCGCGCTCATATCGGCCGCTGGCCTGGCCCCACCACGTGTTGGCATTGCCATAGATTTGTACACCCGAAAGCTCGCGCGCAAAGGGCACGCACTGCAGATAGGTTCCAGCGACAGCGGGCATGCTGGCCAGCAGCAGCGCGCCTGCCATCAGCCACAAAATTGCGATCCGGAACATGGGGGTGAGGTGCGGAAACGCAGAGGCAGGGCGCAGCGGGCGAATCATATCCCTGCTATGCCAGTGAAGATTTGAAAAAGAGTATATCCGTATTGGATGAGGCGCCGCTGCTGGTCGCGATTGATGCACGGCTTGCGACGGGGCGTTTGCACCGCCGGGCTGATCCGCCGTTGCTCGCGCGCGGCCGATCATTGCGCGCCCGAACCGTCTTATTCTGAAACGCCGTCGGCGTGCGGGCAAGAATCGCTTGGGCTTTGGCCGATCATTGGGCAGTGATACCGACCATGAGCATGATCGCGGTTTTCAATCCCAAGGGCGGCGTCGGAAAAACGAGCCTTGCGGTCAATCTTGCCTGGTGCGCGGCCCAGCTTTCGAGCAGGCGCAGCTTGCTGTGGGATTGCGATGCGCAAGGCGGGGCGGGCTTCCTGCTTGGCCATGCGGGGCAAGGGCCGATCCGCGCCAAGGCGCTGTTCGAGGGGCGCACGGACATATTGTCCGCCCCTGAGGCGACCGCGATCGCGCGGCTCGATCTGATCGCCGCGGACCCGACCCTCAATCATCTTGACCGTATCCTGTTCGAACTTGGCAAGAAAAAGCGGCTGGCGAAAATGACCGCGCAGCTCGATGCAGCCTATGAGCGGATTTTCATCGATTGCCCGGCGGGCCAGGGTGCCCTGGCAGACCAGATATTGCGCGCTGCCGATCTGGTGATCCTGCCGGTCGTGCCCGCCCCGCTGGCACAGCGCACACTGCGGCAGAGCATGTCCTGGTTTGCCGCAAAGGCGGAAAAGCAGGTGCTGCTGCTGCCGGTCTGGTCGATGGTCGATCCACGCAAGCCGCTGCACCGCGACATGCTGGCCACGCAGCCGGACTGGCCGGTCGTGCCGCTCTCCAATCTTGTGGAACGGATGGGGCAAAAGCGCATGCCGCTTGGGTCATTTGCACCAAACAGCCCGGCACAGCACAGTGTTGCCCGCATCTGGCGCGCCATCGAACGCAAATTGACTGGCCGGTCAAAGTCCGGCTGAGCAAAGTGCGCTGGGCAAGGCCCGCGCGCTCCTCCTGGCTCAGGCGACCTGGCTCTGTTGGCTCAGCCGCTCGAACAGGGCGTGGACGTCGCTGTCCGGCATCGGGCGGCCATAATAATAGCCCTGAATCTTGGTGCAGCCGAGCGCGCGGATCATGTCCACTTCGGCTTCGGTTTCCGCGCCTTCGGCCGTGGTTGCCATGCCAAGGCTCTGCGCCATGGCGACAACGGCACGGATGATAGCAAGGCTTTCAGGGGCCTGGCGGGCGGCGCCCTGCACAAAGCTGCGATCCACCTTGATGGTGTTGAAACGCGTCTTGCGCAGATAGCCGAGCGAGGAATAGCCAGTGCCGAAATCATCGAGCGACAGGCGGATGCCGAGCCCCAGCAGCTGATCCAGCGCCTTGGACATGGTGCCCCCATCGCGCAGGAACACGCTTTCGGTCACTTCCAGCTCGAGCCGGCTGGCGGGCAGCCCGCTGTGCGACAGGGCGGAGACAACCGTAGCGACGAAATTGGGTTCGCCCAGCTGTTCGGCCGAGACGTTGACAGCAATGCGTGCGCTCGATGGCCAGGTTGCCGCCTCCTTGCACGCCGTGCGCAGCACCCACTCGCCGATGGCGGCAATCTGGCGGCAATCTTCGGCGACGGGGATGAACTTCGCCGGTGAAACATTGCCCAGCTCCGGGCTGTTCCAGCGCAGCAGCGCCTCAAAGCCTTCGATCGTGCCGTCGGCCGCATTCACCACGGGCTGATAATTGAGGTGGAACTCGCCATTTTGCAGCGCCTTGCGCAGCGCGATCTCCATCACGCGGCGTTCCTCTGCCTGTGCATGCAATGTCGGCTCATAGGGGCAGTGCACGTTGCCGCCCTTGTCTTTCGAACGATAGAGCGCAAGATCTGCATTGCGGGTGATGGTTTCCACGGTCTTGCCGTCGCGTGGGCCCATTGCAGAGCCGATGCTGGCGCCCACGAACAGCGTGTGGCCATCGACATCGAAGGGCCGGGTCAGCGA
>CAZFYJ010000120.1:0-6522 GCA_964523215.1 uncultured Sphingomonadaceae bacterium
GGGCTCAGGCCGCTCCAGCGATCGGGCAACCGCCGCTATTACCGGCCGGAAGATGTGGCGATGGTGGCGCGCATCAATCAGCTGCTGAACGAAGAGGGCTATACCGTGGCGGGCGCGGCGCGGCTGCTGTCGGGCCGGGGGCAGGCAATCGTCCGCCCATCCGCAGCGGCAACACCCGCGGCACACGGGGCGCATGCCTCGGCGGCTTCGGTGGCCGGTGCAGAGATGCACGATGCGCAGGCGGGGCGGTCGGCCCCGGCGAATGCCGCGCTGGAGGGGGCGGTGCGCGATCAGCTGCTGAGCATCCGTCATCGCCTGAATGAGGCCCTGGCCCGCTCTGCCTGAACATCCGGGCCGCCAGGGTTGTTACGCTAAACCTTGCGGTTGCGCACATCCTCGATTTCGTCTTCGACATCGCGCAGCCGGTCGCAGGCATCCTCATCGTCATTGCGGCATTTGCGGGCGAGCTTGTCGCGCTGGCGCATCAGCTTGCCCAGCTGCTCTTCCTGCTTCCGCAAGGCACGGCCGCGCTTTTCATCGGCCTCCGATTGGCTGGTGGTGGCAACATCGATCGCCTTTCCCGCCACTTCGAACGGCGCCTTGACGATAGCCGTTGCGGTTGACACACAGCCGCCGATCAGCGGCGCGACGACAATCAGGGGCAAAATGATGCGCATACAGCCTCCTATCCCCGCTTGCATGAACCGCGGCTTAGCAGCCCGCAATGAAGGCGCGCACCGGGCCTGCCAGCTCGGGCGTTTCCAGCGCAATGGCAATCGTCGCCTCGACATAGCCGGCCTTTGATCCGCAATCGAAGCGGCGGCCATCGAAGCGCACGGCGTGAAAGGGCTGGCTGCCGATCATCCGCGCCATGGCATCGGTCAGCTGGATTTCGCCGCCCGCCCCGGCCTGCTGCCCATCGAGCACGCGCATCACATCGGGCTGGAGAATGTAGCGCCCGGAAATGATCTTGCTGGAAGGGGCAGTGCCCAGCGGCGGCTTTTCCACCAGCCCCTTCACCTCGGTGATCGCACCATCGCTGCGGCCCGGATCGATCACGCCATAGCTTGGGGTCTGATCCATCGGCACATCAAGCACGCTGATGATGTTGCCGCCCAGCCGGGCATAGGCGTCCACCATCTGCTTCATGCAGCCGGGCGATCCCACCATGAATTCATCGGGCAGAAACACGGCAAAGGGCTCGTCGCCCACAATATCGCGCGCGCACCAGATCGCATGGCCCAGGCCCAGCGGCACCTGCTGGCGCACATAGGCGCAGTTGCCCGGCTCCAGCCGTGTCGGGGCCAGCACGCTGACGTCCTTGCCGCGCTCCGCCATCGTCTTTTCCAGCTCATAGGCAATGTCGAAATGGTCTTCGATTGCGCTTTTGCCCCGCCCGGTGACGAAGATCATCTGCTCGATCCCGGCCTCGCGCGCTTCGTCCACTGCATATTGGATCAGCGGCCGATCAACGATCGGCAGCATTTCCTTGGGGATTGCCTTTGTCGCCGGGAGAAAGCGGGTGCCAAGCCCTGCCACCGGAAAGACGGCCTTGCGAACGGGTTTGGGAGACATTTTCGATCCTCGCTGTGAATGGAATGACGGCGGGCTACGGGCGCGCATTAACCATTGATCGTTAGCATTGGCTTAGCGCGGCTGTATAGAGGGCGATGATGCACGGCGGGCAGGGCAAGCGGAATGATGCGATCGGGGGCGATGAGTGGATCGGGCCGCCCGCTGGCGCGTTGCTCGTGCGGCAGATGGATCAGCTGACCCTCGCTTTTGATCGGCGATCGGGCCAGACGCACGTCATGGCAAGCCCCTTGCCCGAAATACTCGAAGCGCTGGGCGACGGGTGCCTGACCCTGGATGCGCTGCTGGCGAGGCTCAGCTCTGGCTTCGAGGTGGAAAGCGAGGGTGCGGCGCTCGCCGCCCTGGCGGCCCGCCTCGAGGAGGCAGCGCTGCTCGGGCTGGTCGCCAGACGCAGCGGCCCCCGCGCATGATGCATCACACCAGGCTGCAGATCGGGCCGGTCTGCTTTCGCATCGGCAGCGATTGGGCCGCGCCGATCGCGGCGCTCGATGCGCTCTATGCCGGCTATCCCGCGCCCGTTTCTTCCCTTGCTGACATGACGGTGCGGCTGGAGGCAGGGCGCTGGTGGCGGCGGTGGCTGAGGCCACAGGTCCACATCCGCGGCGATTATGGCATCCCCGATGCGCTGCCGCTGCCGCTCGCGCAGGGGCTGCTGGCGGCTGAAATGGCAATGAACCTTCAGGTCGCGCTGGGCTGGCGGCGGCACCTGCTGCTGCATGCAAGCGCCGTCGAGCATGATGGGGCAGTCGTGCTGATGTCGGGCGCATCAGGCTCTGGCAAATCAACGCTTGCCGCGCAGCTGGGCGAGCAGGATGGCTGGCGGCTGTTTGGCGACGAATTTTCGCTGATCGCGCCGGAAAATGGCGCGGCATGGCCCTTCCCAAGGCTGGTGAGCCTCAAGAATGAGGCGATCAGGGCGATGGCGGAGATCGCCCCGGCGGCGCGCTTTGGCCCGCTGCTGTGCGGCACTCCGAAGGGCGATATCCGCCACTTGGTGCCGCGCCAGAACGCCTTGGACGGCATGCATGTTCCCGCCATGCCCCGGCTGTTGCTGTTCCCGCGCTTTGGCGGGGCGACCGCTGTGGAGCCGATGCTGCCATCAGAGGCCTTTGTCCGGCTGACCGAGGCATCGACCAATTATGTCGCATTGGGCGAGACCGGCTTTGGCGCGCTCACGCGGCTGGTGGCGCAGGTGCCGGCCTTTGCGATCAGCTATCCGGATGGCGAAAGCGGCATGGCACTGGTGCGCGATTTGCTGGGCGAGGCGCAGGCGAGATGAATGCGGTGGCGAGGCTCGTCACGCTGCTGCGTGATCCGGGGCAGGCCGCGCGGGTGCCCCCCGAGCAGTGGTCTGCGATCATCAGCGTCGCCCGTGCAGAGGCGTTGCTGGGCACGCTGGCCGAGCTGCTGGCCGATCAGCCGCTGCCCGATGCGATCGCCGCGCTGCTGGCGGATGTGCGCGGGGCAACGCGGGCGGCACAGGTGCAGGCCATGTGGGAGGCGGAGATGTGCATGCGTGCGCTCGCCCCCATCGGTGTTGCGCCGATCTTGCTGAAGGGCACGGCCTATCTCGCGGCCGGGCTGCCATGCGCTGCGGGGCGGCAGATTGGCGATCTCGACATATTGGTGCCCAGGGATCGGCTGGATGATGTGGAGGCCGCGCTCATTGCTGCCGGCTGGGAATGGCTGAAATCCGATACCTATGACCAGGCCTATTATCGTGATCACATGCACGAGCTGCCGCCGATGGCGCACCGGGAGCGCGACCGGATGATCGATGTGCATCACACCATCCTGCCGCTCACGCATCGCAAGCGGCCGGATGCCGCCGCGCTGATCGATCGGGCGATCGGCTTGCCGGGTGGCTTGCGCGTCCTCGCGCCGGAGGATCGCATCATCCATTGCGCCGCGCATCTGCTTGCCGATGGCGATCTGGCCGGGGGGCTGCGCAATTTGTGGGATTTGCACTGCCTGATGCGCGATGCTGCGGATTGGCCCGCCATCCTTGCGCGTGCGCAGCATCATGGGCTGTCGGCGGAGGTGGCGCGCGGTGCCCGCCTTGCCAGCGCGATCTTCGGCCTGGCCATCCCGAAGCAGCTGGATCGGTGGGACCGGCAGGACAAATGGTATCAGATGCGGATGCTGGCGCGTGACGATTGGGGGCGCGAAACGCAACCGTTGATCCGGCTGATTTTCTATGTCCGCTCGCACTGGCTGCGCATGCCGCCGATCATGCTGGCGCGCCATTTGTTCATCAAGTGGCGCAACAGCAAAAAGGCTTGATCGAATCGCCCAATCCAGCCAGCATTGAAAAAAACTGGGCCGCCGTTCGACACTGCAACAGGAGGCACCCGATGAACCTATCCCCGCATTTCACCCTTGAAGAAATGACGCGTTCGGCAACGGCGCGTTCGATTGGCGATCCCAACCAGCCAGGCCCGGCCGAGATCGAAAATCTCAAAATCCTGTGCCGCGAGGTGCTGGAGCCGGTGCGCGCCCATTTCGGGCTGCCTGTGCGCATCAATTCCGGCTATCGATCGCCGCGCACCAACCGCGCCGTCGGCTCAAGCAACACATCGCAGCACCGGCTGGGGGAAGCGGCGGATTTCGAAATCCAGGGCGTCAGCAATGCCGATATCGCGTTCTGGGTGCGCGACAATCTGGCATTCGACCAGCTGATTCTGGAAAATTACAAGCGCGGCGTGCCCGGCTCTGGCTGGGTTCATGTGTCATATCGCACGGGCCGGCTGCGCCAGAAAAGCCTGACGATGACGCTCGCCTCGCACGGGCCGGTCTATTCAAACGGCATCAATCCCTGATCAATGTGGCCGCGTCGGCGGGGACGCCGACGGTGCAGGGGCGGGCAGGCTGGCCCCCTTTGCGCTGCGCCCGCACGCGGTGCAAGGCCAGCGGTGGCGGCGTTCATCCAGGTGGAGATTGGGGCACATTGCCACCTTGCACCACAGGCTGAAATCCTCTGAACGGCTGGCATCGGGATCGGCCGTGATGGCGGCGGGCACCATCTGCCCCGGCAGCTGGGCAGAGGCGGGCAGCACTGGCTGAGCCGCGGGTGCCACGCCGCCTGTGGGCAGTGCGCCGGTCGCCGGTGCTTCGGCGGCTTGGCCGGGATTGGCGAGCGCTGCGGCATCAGCCTTGTCCGCAGGAAGACGCAGCAAGGTGCCGGGTTCGATGCTGTCCGGCGCGGCAATCCCGTTGATCCGGGCCAGATTCTGCCAGCTCGTGCCATAGGATTGCGCGATGCTGACCAGCGTCTCGCCGCTTTGCACCTGATGCATGGCAGGTGGCGCCAGCCGGTCAAGCCGATCGGGCGTGGCCATCAGCCGATCGAGCGCCGTCGGCCCGCTGCCGCCCTGCTGCTGCATGCGCAGCTGTGTGCTTGTCTCTGCCGCGCCGCCTTCGCGCGGGCCAAAGAGCCGCATCATGATCTGCCGGATATCCATCAGCCCGCGCCTCAATCCGAATCTGCCGGTGCATCATCATAGCATGAGGTGCAGCCCATTCTGGAATCGGTAAAGTTTTTCTGCCATTAGGCTGCGATGACTCAGGATCCCCCCGCCGCCACGCCGCCCGCCGCCGATATGCAGATCGAGGCCGCGCCGCCTGGTGCAGAGGCGCTTGCGGCGATCATCCTCGCTGCCGGCAAGGGCACGCGGATGCAATCCGATCTGCACAAGGTGCTGCATCCGATTGCCGGGCGGCCGATGCTCGACCATCTGATCGCAGAGTTGCGCACGCTCAACCCGGCGCAGCTGGTGGTGGTGGCCGGGGATCGGCGCGAGCAGCTGGAAGCCGCGCTCGCGGACAGTGGCGTGCGGATCGCCGTGCAGGCCGAGCAGCTGGGCACGGCGCATGCCGCGATCATGGCAAAGGCGGCGCTTGGCGATTTTGACGGGCTGGTGCTGGTCTGTTTCGGCGATGTGCCGTTTTTGCGCGCCGAAACGGTGCAGCGGCTGTGCGCTGTCGTGGCTGGCGAAGTGCGCGTGGCGGTGCTCGGCTTCCGGCCCGAGGATGCCGGGGTCTATGGCCGCATCATCACCGACGGGCATCAGCGCATCGTCAAGATGATCGAGTATAAGGATGCCGACGAGCAGGAGCGCAAGACCCGCCTGTGCAACAGCGGGGTGATGGTGGTGCACAGCCGCGATCTGTGGCGCCTGCTCGATCAGGTCGACAATGAAAATGCGGCGCGCGAATTTTATCTGCCCGATGTGGTGACAAAGGCGCTGGGCGAGGGGCATATTGCGCTGGTGATCGAAACATCGGCCGATGAAGTGGCCGGCGTGAACAGCCGCAGCGAGCTGGCGGCGATGGAGGCAATGTTTCAGGCGCGCCGGCGGGCGCAGGCGATGGCGCAAGGGGCGACGCTGATTGCGCCGGAAACGGTCTGGTTTGCCGCCGATACGGTGATCGGCCGCGATGTGCTGATCGAGCCGAACGTGTTTTTCGGCCCCGGTGTGCACGTGGCGGACAATGTCAAGATCCGGGCCAATTCGCATATTGAGGGCGCGAGCATCGCCAGTGGCTGCGAAATCGGCCCCTTTGCGCGGCTGAGGCCCGGCACGGTGCTGGAGGAAGCGGCCAAGATCGGCAATTTCGTCGAGGTGAAGAAAGCGCGGCTGGGCAAGGGCGCCAAGGCGAACCATCTGAGCTATGTCGGCGATGCCGATGTCGGCGCAAAGGCGAATATTGGTGCTGGCACAATCACCTGCAATTATGATGGCTATTTCAAGCATCAGACGGTGATTGGCGAGGGGGCATTTATCGGAAGCAACTCCGCCCTGATTGCCCCGGTGAAGATCGGGCGAGATGCGATTGTGGCGGCCGGCAGCGCGGTATCGCGCGATGTCGCCGATGGCGAGCTGCGCATGGTGCGCGCCGAGCAAATGGTGAAACCCGGCTGGGCCGACC
>CAZFYJ010000121.1:0-6508 GCA_964523215.1 uncultured Sphingomonadaceae bacterium
CCTGTGCCTCTGCGGTCACCACAAAGAATGAGAGGAAAAGGGCAAACACGCCCATAGCCCGCACAAATCGGGCGCGAGCCCCGGATAAAAAACGCATGTGCCCCCCTGAGTATCGCGCGAGTCGTTATGGATAATGTGCGCGTTACATGGGTTTACGGGGGCTGATTCGATTGTCCATAGGCGTTAACGAAATATGTGTGGATGATTTTGCTGCAAATTTGTGCCGTGCGAGCACCTGGCAAAATCATGGCGCAATCACAGGATCGCCATGCCCCGCTTTTACGACAATGCTCCCGAATGGGGCGAGGCCATCAGGAACGGGGAATGATGCACATATCGGCTCATGCGGGCGCATCACGGCGCAGCGAAACCCGCTACCTATGCGATACCTGACAGGCCGCTAGGTAGCGATAAATTTCAGCCAAGTGCTTGAAAAACTGGAGCGGGCGAAGGGATTCGAACCCTCGACCCCAACCTTGGCAAGGTTGTGCTCTACCCCTGAGCTACGCCCGCTCTGGCGGCTGGAGGCAAGCGCAGATCGCAGCCCTTTCCAGCAGGTGAGGCGGCCCCCTAGCACTGCTCCGGGCGCTCGGCAAGCCTCAAAACATGGGCGGCACCCGTCCTGACCCTAATCCGGTCTTGGCAGCGGCGCGCCGCCGCCTATGCTGAGCGTGCGTTATATCCGCGAGCCGGTCCGGCATGGCGGAGGCGCGATGTTCGAGGCCATGTATTTGCGGCGACATTTTTGAGACAGGGCCGAAAAATCGGGCTAGGCTCTGTCGCACTGCGGGCGGCACGGCCGCTTTTTTGATCAGGCACGCGCACAGGGTTTGGCGCATGCCCATGGGAGATGAATGACGTGGCGACGATCGGCCTCAATCCTGATGAACAGCGCGAAGTAGAGGCATTTCGCCAGCAGGTGGTGACGCCCTCCATGACGGCGCTGGTGATTCTCGATTTCTGGGCCGAATGGTGCGGCCCGTGCAAGGCGCTCACCCCGGTGCTGGAAAAGGTGGCAGCGGATTATGCCCGGCGCGGCGTGCTGCTGGCCAAGATCAATGTCGATGAAAATCGCTTCATTGCCAGCCAGTTTCAGGTGCGCTCCATTCCCACGGTCTATGCGATTTTCAAAGGCCAGCCCGTGGCGGATCTGACCCAATATCGCACCGAATCGCAGCTTGGCCAGATTCTCGACCAGCTGTTGCGCCAGCTGCCCATCGAAAGCGAGTCAGAGGCACAGGCCGCTGAAATCGCGCCGTTGCTTGCCATGGGTGAAGAGGTTCTCGCCAGCGGGGATCATGCCCGCGCCGCCAGCATCTTTGCCCAGATTGCGGAGATGGCACCCGATCATCCGGCAGCCCATGGCGGCCTGTTGCGGGCGATGGTCGCCGCAGGCGAGCTTGATCAGGCGGATGCGCATGCCGCGATGCTCGATCCGGCCGTGCGCGCCAGTGCCGAGGTGGAGCGGGCCATGGCGGCGATTGCGCTGGTGCGTGATGCGCCCCCGGCTGCCGATCTCGCCCCCTTGATGGCGCAGGTCGCGGCCGATCCCGATGATCACCAGGCCCGCTATGATCTGGCCTGTGCGCAGATTGCCGCGGGCGATCGCGATGCCGCGGCTGCCCATCTGCTCCACATTGTGGCGGCCGATCGCGGCTGGAACGAGGGTGCCGCACGCGCCCGGCTGCTCAGCCTGTTCGAAGCGGTCGGCCTCGAAGATCCATGGGTCGGGGCCCAGCGCCGCCGCCTTTCGGCGATCCTGTTCGGCTGATGGCGGTTCGCCGCCTTGCGGTTTTTCCTCTGGGTGGTGCGCTGCTCTTTCCGGGGCTGCATCTGCCGCTCCATATTTTCGAGCCGCGCTACCGCGCACTGATTGGCGAGGCGCTGGTGAAGGACCGGATGATCGGCATGATCCAGCCGCGCCCATCCAGCCCCAAGGATTGGGCGCCGCCGCTCTATGAGATGGGCTGTGTCGGCCGCATCGCCGAAGTCGAGGCGCTGGATGATGGGCGCTACAACATCCTGCTCGAAGGCGTGGCGCGGTTTCGCATCCTGTCCGAGCTGGAAGTGAACACCCCCTTTCGCCAGATCGAAGCCGATGTGGAGGATGTGCGCACCGATAGCGATGTGCTCGCCGCGGTCGAGAGGGCGGCCGTGGAGCGGGCGGCGCGCGAATTCTGCGCCGCACAGGGCTATGCGGTGGATTGGGCGTCGGTCACGGCGCTTGATGATCAGATGTTCATCAATGGCATTGCCCAGGTCGCGCCGTTCGACAATGCGTCAAAACAGGCGCTGCTCGAGGCTGATAGCCTGCAAGAGCGGGCGCATCTGGCGATCGAGCTGATGCGCTTTTTCGGCAGCCGCCGGCCTGATGATGATGATCATGTGACCCTGCAATAGCTGGCGTGGCGCGGGGTAAGGTGCCGCGCCGCTCAGATGGCCTCGCCGCTCAGCAGGCGGGGCAGGCGGCCGCTTTCGCCCCGTGCTTCGGCCATCAGCCATGATTTGAGCGGGCCCATGCGCTGCACCATCGCCATGCCGAGGCGACGCACTGCCGATGCCGCCTGGCCGGGCACGCCGTAAATCCGGGTCAGCACATCGGTGGCAACAGCCACCGACAGCGTATCGAGCGCGCGCCAGCGGCCATAGCGATCGAGCAGCTGCGCATCGCCCAGATCCATCCCCAGCCGCGCACCTTCCACCAGCACTTCGGCCAGCGCCGCCACATCGCGCAGGCCCAGGTTCAGCCCCTGGCCCGCAATCGGGTGAATGCCATGCGCGGCATCGCCCACCAGCGCCAGCCGTGTCTCCGTGATGCGCCCGGCATGGTGGAAATTGAGCGGATAGGCGCTGCGCGGCGCGATCATGCGGATATCACCCAAAAGGCCGCGCATCCGCCCCTGCATCGCCGCGGCAAAGCCCCGGTCGCCCAGCTTTGCCATGGCGTTCGCGTCGCGCGCAGACAGGCTCCACACAAAGGCGGATCGCGGGCTGGTGCCGTGCGCGTCGGTCCAGTCCGGCAGGGGGAGCAGGGCAAATGGCCCGGCCGGATAGAAGATTTCATAGGCCACATTGTCGTGCGGCATGCTGTGGGCGATCGCGCCGACGATGGCGACATGATCATAATCCCAGCGGGCAACCGGCAGACCGGCAAGCGCGCGGGTGGGCGATTGCCGCCCTTCGGCCACCAGCAGCAGCGCCCCGCGCAGCACAGCGCCATCATCGAGCGTTACCGTGACCCCGGCGGCACCGCAATCGAGCGATGCGATGCGCCGAAGCATGTGCCGCGCGATCAGCGGCTGGTCGCTCAGCTTTGCCCACAGCGCCTGCCGGATCAGCCGGTTTTCAAACATGATGCCCAGCGCATCGGGCGCTTCATCCGCATGGCCGGCGGCGGCTGCCGTGCCGGCACCTTCGGCCACGAAATCGATCTCGCCGGGGCGCAACGCGTCGCTCACCCAGATTTGCCGGATCGGGCAGCCCTTGCCCGCCAGCGCCTCGCCCAGGCCAATGCCCTGCAGCATGCGCCAGCTCGCCGATGAAATGGCCGATGCACGCCCGTCAAATGCGGCCGTCAGCTGGGCCGATGGATCGGCCGCATCGATGATGTGGCTCGAAATGCCATGCTCGGCCAGGGCAATCGCCAGCGTCTGCCCGATCATGCCGCCGCCCGATATGATCACGTCCCGATGGTCATGAAGCGCTGTCATGGCGGCTCTATGCCCCACATTTGCGCCGTGCGCTATGGTCAATATGGCGGTGGCCCGCTATAGGCGCGGACCATGACCATATCCGCATCATCAGCCAATGGGGGCAGTCCCCGGCCCGGGGGCCCCGCCGAGATTCAGGCTGAGACTCAGGCTGAGATTCAGGCGGATTTCCAGCTTGGCCACGATCCGGCGTCCCCGCTGGCGGGCAGGCGCATCGTGGTCGCCATGTCCGGCGGTGTGGATTCGTCGGTCGTGGCAGCCCTTGCCGCCCGGTCCGGCGCGGAAACGATTGGCATCACGCTCCAGCTTTATGATCATGGTGCCGCGGTCAACCGGCCGGGCAGCTGTTGTGCCGGGCAGGATATCCGGGATGCGCGCGCTGTGGCAGACCGGCTGGGCATTGCCCATTATGTGTTCGATCATGAAAGCCGGTTTCGCGATAGCGTGATCGATCATTTTGCCGATGAATATCTGCGCGGGCGCACGCCCATTCCCTGCGTGCGCTGCAATATGGGCGTGAAGTTCACCGATCTGCTCCGCCTGGCGCAGGATCTGGGGGCCGATTGCCTGGCCACCGGCCATTATGTCCGCCGCGTGATCGGGGCGGACGGGCCAGAGCTGCACCGTGCGCTCGATCCGGCACGGGATCAGAGCTATTTTCTCTTTGCCACCACCCGCGCCCAGCTGGATTATCTGCGCTTTCCGCTGGGCGGCATGCCCAAGCCTGCGGTGCGCGCGATTGCTGCCGGGCTGGGGCTTGGGGTGGCGATGAAGCCCGACAGCCAGGATATCTGCTTCGTGCCGCAGGGCGATTATGCAGCCGTGGTGCGCAAGGTGCGGCCGGAAGCGGATGATGATGGCCCGATCCTCGATCTGGGCGGCCGCGAACTGGGCCGGCACAAGGGCCTGATCCATTACACCGTGGGCCAGCGGCGCGGGCTGGAGCTGGGTGGCCTCGCCGAGCCGCTTTATGTCGTGCGGCTCGATCCGGTGCGCCGGGCCGTGATTGTCGGGCCAAAGGCTGCGCTCGCCACGCGGGCGGCGCGCCTGTCTGCGCCCAACTGGCTGGGCGTGGCCGATGGCGTTCCGGTGATGGCGAAGGTGCGCTCGCTGGCGCGCCCGGTGCCGGCGATGCTGCAGGGCGAGTGGCTGCATTTCGATGCCCCCGAATATGGCGTTGCGCCCGGCCAGGCGGCGGTCCTCTATCAGGGGGATCGGGTGCTGGGCGGCGGCTGGATCGAAGAAGGCTTGCCTGCACTGGCCGAAGCCGCCTAAACAGGCGCGTTGCACATAAGGGGGGACGGCAAAGCATGCCCAATCTGATCGGCCTGTTGGGCATCGTGCTGTTGCTGGCTGTGGCCTATGCGCTCTCGTCCAACCGGCGCTGGATTCGCTGGCGCGTGGTGGGTGCGGCCTTTGCGCTTCAGGCCGGGATTGCCTTTCTGGTGCTTTATGTGCCGCTGGGCAAGGCCGTGATCGAGGGCATGTCGGTGGGCGTGTCAAACCTGCTCGGCTATGCCAATGCGGGCACCAATTTCCTGTTTGGCCAGGATTTCATGGAATCGCCGTTCGCGCGCAGCTTTGCCATTGGCGCGCTGCCGGTGATCATCTTTTTCGCCTCGCTGATTTCCATTCTCTATCATCTCGGCATCATGCAGATCATCATCCGTTATGTCGGCGGCGGCATCAAATGGGTTACGGGCATCAGCCGGGTCGAAAGCCTGGGTGCGGCGGCCAACATCTTCGTCGGCCAGTCGGAAAGCCCGCTCGTCATCCGGCCCTATCTGGCGGGGCTCACCCCGGCGCAGCTGTTCTGCATGATGTCGGTCGGGATGGCGGGGGTCGCCGGCACGATATTGGCGGCCTATGCGGCGATGGGGGTGGATATCAAATATCTGCTCGCGGCCAGCTTCATGTCGGCGCCGGGCGGCATCCTGATGGCAAAGATCATCATGCCCGATGATCCGAAGGATGTGGGGATCGAACCCGTGGAGCTGGCCGAGGCGAGCCATGATGAGGAAAAGCCCGCCAATGTCATCATGGCGGCGGCGCAGGGCGCGCAGACCGGCGTCAAGCTGGCGGTGGCCGTGGGCGCGATGGTGATGGCGTTCGTCGCGCTGGTCGCGCTGGCCAACGGCCTGCTCGGCAGCCTCGGCGGGATCGATGTTCCCGGCACGGGCCAGGAAATCCGCCCCGATATCAGCTTTCAGATGCTGCTCGGCTATGCGTTTCAGCCCGTCATGGCGCTGATCGGCGTGCCCTGGGCCGAGGCGGGCCAGGCGGGCGGCCTGTTCGGCACAAAGGTTGTGCTCAATGAATTTGTCGCGTTCATCGAATTGGGCCAGGCACAGGGCCTGAGCGCCACCACTGTGGCCATCGTCACCTTTGCCTTGTGCGGCTTTGCCAATTTCAGCTCGATCGCGATCCAGATGGCCGTCACTGGCAATCTTGCCCCCAGCCAGCGGCCGATGCTGGCGCGGCTGGGCATCAAGGCGCTGGTGGCGGGCAGCCTTGCCAATCTGATGTCAGCGGCGCTCGCCGGGCTGATGCTGGGGATGGGGTAAGCTCGTCGGTTGCCGCTGGTTCGCCGGAGACAGCGCTTGCCCTGCTCACCGCGTCGGCACGGCTTCCGCCCCGGTCCAGTCGTAAAAGCCGCGCCCGGATTTCTTGCCCGTCCACCCGGCCTCCACATATTGCACCAGCAAAGGCGCGGGGCGGAATTTGGGATCGCCAGTGCCGCCATGGAGCACGCGGATGATCTCCAGACAGGTGTCGAGCCCGATGAAATCGGCCAGCGT
>CAZFYJ010000122.1:0-6502 GCA_964523215.1 uncultured Sphingomonadaceae bacterium
GGCGCTGGGGCTGCAGCAGACGCCGCCCAATCAGGTGCTGGTGGGCCTTGCCCTTTTTCTTTCGTTGTTTGTGATGCGCCCTGCAGTCGACGAGATTTCGGCGGTGGCCTACACCCCCTATGGCAAGGGGGAAATCACCATCGAAACCGCGATCGAGCGATCGGGCAAGGTGCTGCACGGGTTCATGGTGCAGCAGACCCGCGAAAGCGACGTGCGCCTGTTTCAGGATATTGCGGGCGCAAAGCCCGTTGCCTCGCCCGATCAGCTGCCCTTTTCGATCCTGCTGCCGGCTTTTGTGACGAGCGAGCTGAAAACCGCGTTCCAGATAGGCTTTCTCATCTTTCTGCCCTTTCTGATCATCGATCTGGTGGTGGCATCCACGTTGATGGCGCTGGGCATGATGATGCTCTCCCCCACCATCATTTCGATGCCATTCAAGCTGCTTCTGTTCGTGCTCATCGATGGCTGGGCGCTCACCATGGGCTCGCTTGCCAGCAGCTTTGTCACATGATCCGAAAGGCACGACGATGAACGCGGACAGCGATTTCTTCATTGGCATTGCCCAGCAGGCGCTGTGGATCACGGCGCTGGCGGCTGCGCCCTTGCTGATCCCGGCGCTGGTGATCGGGCTGCTGCTCGGCGTGGTGCAGGCTGCCACCTCGATCAATGAGGCAACGCTCAGCTTTGTGCCGAAGCTGGTGGCAACGGCCATCGTGCTGGCGCTGTTCGGCGGCAGCATTCTGGTCCTGATTGCCGATTTCTCGACCGACTTGTTTGCCCGCATTCCGGATCTGATGCGGTAAGGCCGGGCAGCGCGGGATGACCGAAGGCCTGATCCCTGACGGCTTTGGCGGCGTGGAGGCGCAGCTGTGGCAATGGATGGTGCTGATGATCCGCCCGGGCGCGGCCTTTCTGGTCGCGCCGCTCTTTTCCGCGCGCAATCTGCCGCTGCAGATCCGGCTGATCCTGGCATTGGCGATCGGCATTGCCGCCGGTGCCGGCCCGCTTGCGGCCGCCCCGCTGCGCTTGCCCGAGGCGGGCCTTGCGAGCCTTGATGGCGTGCTGATCGTGATGGGCGAGGTGCTGGCCGGGCTTGCGATCGGCTTTGTGCTGCAAATGGGGCTGGCCGGGGCAATGATCGCAGGCGAATTGATTGCCGGCGCAATGGGCCTGAGCTTTGCCACCATGGTTGATCCCACTGGCGCCGCCAGCGCGCCCATCCTTTCGAGCCTGCTGGCGCTGATCGCGCTGATGCTGTTCATCGGGATTGACGGGCATCTGCTGCTGATCAGCCTGATCGTGAAAAGCTATGCCGTCTGGCCGCCGGGCAGCGGCATGATCGCCGGCACGATGGCAGAGGGGCTTGCGCTGTTTGGCAGCCATGTCTTCATGATGGGGCTGGTGATTGCGCTGCCGGTCACGAGCGCGGTGATTTTCGCGCAGCTGATCATGGGCATGCTCGCCCGCACGGCCCCGCAGCTCAATCTGTTTGCCGTGGGCTTTCCGGTCGCGATCCTGCTCGGGCTGCTGCTGCTGGCGATCAGCCTGCCGCTGATGGCGCAGACCATGCTGTGGGGGATCAGCGAGGCGATGTCCTTTGCTGGCGCGATGGTCGGCTAGATGGCGGAGGAGCCGCCAGGCGGGGGCGACCGGACCGAAGCCCCGACCCCGAAACGGCTGGCCGATGCTGCGCGCGACGGGGATCGGCTGCAATCCCGCGAGCTGGCAGTGGCGCTGGTGGTGGCCGCCGGGCTGGGCCTGATCCTGCTGCTGGCGGGCATCCTGATGGAAGCGATGGGCACGATGCTGCGCGAGGGCCTGCGCTTTGATCGTGCCGATCTGGAGCAGCCCGCGCTTGCGGCGCGGCTGGTGCGCTTGTTGTGGCCGCTCGGCTGGCCCTTTGCGCTGCTGCTGGGCGTGACGTTGGTCGCAACGCTGGCCGCCCCGGCGCTGCTGGGCAGCCTGGCACCCAGCTGGAAAGCCCTGAATTTCAAGGCAAATCGCATCAGCCCGATCGCCGGGTTCAAGCGCATGTTCGGGCTGCACGGCCTTGCCGAGCTGGCCAAATCGATTGCCAAGGTGCTGCTGGTGGGCGGGGTCGGGCTTTGGGTGCTGCTGGCGGCCTGGCCAGAGCTTTCGCAGCTGGGCATGCGCGGGCCGCACAGCGCGGCACAGGCGCTGGGTGATGTGTTTGCCCGGCTGATCTGGGTGATGCTGGGCGCGCTTGCCCTGATCGCGCTGATCGATGTGCCATTATCCTATTTTCAGCGGATGAAGCGGCTGAAAATGTCGCATCAGGAAATCCGCGACGAGCACAAGGAAAGCGAAGGATCGCCCGAGATGAAAATGGCGCGGCGGGCGCGGGCCTATGCCATCCTGTCCCAATCGGCGCGCAAGGGCGTGGCCGAGGCGCAGCTGGTCCTCGTCAATCCCAGCCACTTTGCGGTTGCCCTGCGCTATCAGCCGGGCAGCGATGCCGCGCCCGTGGTGGTGGCACGCGGGGCCGATACGCTTGCCTTTGCCATCCGCACGCTCGCCGATGGAGCGCAGGTGCCAGTGTTGCAGCTGCCCGCCTTGACGCGTGCCATTTACTTCACCAGCCGCGAAGGCCAGATGATCGACGAACGGCTCTATCTGGCAGTTGCAACGATCATTGCCTTCGTGATGCGCCTCGATGCCGCCATGCGCCGCCAGCCGGGCGCGATGGCGACACTCCCCGCGGTGCACATCCCCGATGATCTGCGGTTTGACGGCGAGGGACGGCGCGAGCAATAAGGCAAATCAAAGGGGCTGGCGGGACGGCTCATCCCTCGCGAAATGGCAGCGCCTCTTCCAGCCAGCCAGTCTCGCGCGCCATCAAGGCCCGCTCGCGGCGCAGAAAATCAGCCACAGCCTGTGCAAAGCCCGGATCGGGCAGATGGTGCGCCGACCAGGTGGCAACCGGTCGATAGCCGCGTGCAAGCTTATGTTCGCCCTGCGCGCCTGCCTCCACCCGTGCCAGGCCGTGCGCGATCGCCCATTCGATCGCCTGATAATAGCACAGCTCGAAATGGAGCTGGCTGATTTGCCGGGTGCAGCCCCAATAGCGGCCATAAAGCGCATCCGGCCCGATGAGATTGAGTGCGCCCGCAACGCACGCATCATCGCGCCGGTCATAGGCAAGAAACAGCAGCACTGCATCCCCCAGCGCCTGCCCCATGGCGCTGAATGCGCTGCGTGTCAGATAGGGGCGACCCCATTTGCGCGTTCCCGTATCCTGATAAAAGCGCCAGAAATCGTCCCAATGCGCCTCGGTGATTGCCGCCCCGCGCAGCGCCGCGATGCGCACGGCAGACTGCGCCATGCTGCGTTCCTTGCGGATCGCCTTGCGCTTGCGGGCGGCGAGGGCGGCGAGAAAATCATCGAAACTGGCATAGCCTTCGTTGAACCAGTGAAACTGAATGCCCTGCCGCAACAGCCAGCCGGCGGCTTCAAAGCGTGCGCGATCCCCCTCGTTCAGGAAGTTGGCATGCGCCGAGGATAAGCCATGGCGCGCCACCACTGCCTCTGCCCCGCGGATCAGCAGGCCGGCTGCCGCATCATCGCAGGCCAGCAGGCGCGGCCCGCTGACCGGGGTGAAGGGCGCCGCAATTAGCAATTTGGGGTAATAATGCCCCCCGGCATGCTCATAAGCCTCTGCCCAGCCATGATCGAACACATATTCGCCCTGGCTGTGGCTCTTGAGATAGGCCGGCAGCGCGCCCTTCAGCCCGCCGCGATCATCGACCACGGTGATCGGGCAAGGCTGCCAGCCGGTGCCCGGCCCGACGCTGCCTGAAGCCTCCATCGCCGCCAGAAAGCCATGCGCCACGAAGGGATGGCCGCCCGCCAGCATATTCCATTGTCCGGCATCAAGCCCCGCCACACCTGTTTCAAGGCGGACGCCATCAGCCATGGATCAGGCCGATACGGCGAAAATGGCATCCACCTCCACTGGCACGCCGCGGGGCAGGGACGCCACGCCAACCGCGCTGCGGGCATGGCGGCCGGCCGCGCCAAATACCTGCTCGATCAGATCGGATGCGCCATTGGCAACCTTGGGCTGCTCGATGAAATCGGGTGTCGAGCTGACGAAGATGGTCAGCTTGAGCACGCGCTCCACCCGGTCGAGCGTGCCAAGCGCCGCACGCACCTGCGCCAGCAGCATCAGTGCGCATTGCCGCGCTGCAGCCTGGCCTTCTTCTGTGCCCATCGATTCGCCAAGCCTGCCGGTGATCAGCACATCATCCGAAAAGGGCAGTTGCCCGCTGACATACAGCATCCCGCCATGTTCGAGCGTGGGCACATAGCTGGCAACCGGGGCCGCCGGCGCGGGCAGTTTCAGGCCAAGCCGATCAAGCTGACTATCATATTCGGCAGGCATGGCACGTCTCCTCCTCGTTGCTGGCAGCGGATGGTCAGACCGCATTCGTCAGCGGCGTTATCCTGCTCGTCGCGCTTGCGCAACGCCTTACAAGAGCGGGGTTTCAAGCGGCGGGGCTGCCGCATCGGCGGCCAGCCGCGCCATCACCCATTGCTCTGCCCCGGCCCAGTCATCGATGCGGGCATGCGCGGCACTGGCCACCGGAATGGCAGGCGCCAGTGCGGGCTCGCACACCATGTGCAGCCGCCAGCTGTGCGGGAGATGCTCCGCAACCGAGCGGTGATGCTGCGGCAGATCATCAATGAAGATCAGCTGCGTGGGCGCATGGCGGGCAGCAATATCGGCAGCGGGCGGCCCCTTTTCGCCAAAGCTGCCGACCACGGGAAGCGCCAGGCCATGCTGCTGCAACTGGGCAGTGCGGCTATCCTGATGCCGCGGCCCGACATTGGTGAGCACCACGATATCGGCGTGGCGGCGCAGGCGGCCAAGCGCGTCAATCGCGCCATGCGCCGGATATTGGCGGTGCATTTCATCGGCAAAAAAGCGATCGAGCAGCCCCCAAATCTCTTCCCTCGGCACAATCTCTCCGCCCGGCCGGCGGCGCAGCGCATCCATGAAGCCCGGCACCGCGAGATCGAAATCAATGCCATGTTCGGCATCCAGCCAGTCGCGAAAGGGCACGACCATATGAAGGATGACTTCATCGCAATCGATGATGATGAGGGGGCGGGGCATGCTGGCCATCGATGCCCGCGCCGATAGCGTGCTCCCGGCGGATTGCAAAGCCTTTCGCGTGCGCGCCGCGATGGCCGGAGCCATTTGCCCCTGCGCCATCTTTGCCCTATGGGCCTGTCATCAAGGCGACACGGCACCGCATCATGACAAGGGGTGACAGGCACCATGGCCAAAACGATCCTGGTGGTCGAAGATAATGAGCTCAATCTCAAGCTGTTTTGCGATTTGCTGACGGCCCATGGCTATCGCGCCATTGCCGTGCGTGATGGCCGCGACGTGATGGACAAGGTTCGTCAACATGCGCCCGCGCTGATCATCATGGATATCCAGCTGCCGCATGTGAGCGGGATTGAGCTGATTGCCGGGCTGAAGGACGATTCCGCGCTGGCGGCGATCCCGATCATGGCGGTGACGGCCTATGCCGGGCGCGGCGATGAAGAGCGCATTCGTGCAGCCGGCGCAGAGGCCTATGTCTCCAAGCCGATTTCCGTGATCCGCTTTATCGAGGCGGTCAGCACATTGGTGTGAGCCCAGGCGCGCGCCGTGCGCCCGGCGGTGGCGGCTTACTTGATCTTCGCTTCCTTGAACTCGACATGCTTGCGCACGACGGGATCATATTTGCGGAAGGTCATCTTCTCGGTCGTGTTGCGCGGGTTCTTCTTGGTGACATAGAAGAATCCGGTATCGGCGGTAGAGACCAGCCGGATCTTGACGGTTGCGGGCTTCGCCATGACGCTTTCCTGTTTGTCCGATTCGGCCGCGAGGCCTCAAAAACTGCGAAGGCGGCGCATGCGGCCGCCCTTCAAGGACCGGGCCATTGCGGCAGAACCCGGCCAAAGTCAAGGCTTGTCCACAGTCGATTGCCCGGGCCGCCGCACGGTGATAAAGTTGCATTCGAAACCATGTCGGACTCAGCCATTCTCGCCGCACCTGACTTTGCCGAGCTCCCCGATCCGGGGGCAGCGGTGTTCACCGCTCCGCTGCGCCGCCCGGCGCATGTCGGTATGGACTGGCTGGAGCCGGCACAGACCGTCTATTCCGCCGAAGATGACGCGGTCTGGAACGATCTTTACGCGCGCCAGATGGAGATTCTGCCCGGCCGCGCCGCCACGGCTTTTCTGCGTGGGCTTGACCGGCTTGATCTGGCGCGCGGCGGGGTGCCTGAATTTGGCCGCCTATCGGCCGAACTGGGGGCGCTGACTGGCTGGTCCGTGGTGCCAGTGCCGATGCTGATTCCCGATCACGTGTTCTTCTGGCATCTGGCGAACCGGCGGTTTCCAGCCGGCAACTTCATCCGCACGCGCCAGACTTTCGACTATATCCAGGAACCCGATGTGTTCCACGATGTGTTTGGCCATGTGCCAA
>CAZFYJ010000123.1:0-6474 GCA_964523215.1 uncultured Sphingomonadaceae bacterium
ATCGTTGCAGCGTGGCGCCGACGGATTGACCGTCAAGTTCATCGCGACCGACAACAAGGCCGATGTGCCGGTCCGCTACACCGGCATCCTTCCCGATCTGTTCGGCGAGGGCAAGGGCATGGTCGCCGATGGCACGGTGAGCCGCGATGGCGTGTTTACCGCAACCCACATTCTTGCCAAGCATGACGAGCGCTACATGCCGCCGCAGGTTGCCAAGGAAATGGCAGCGACGGACCAGACGCTTGCTCCCGAGGGTGCGGGGCCTGCCCCTTACGGATCGACCACGGCCGCAAAAGGGCAAATGGCTCCGCGATGATCCCCGAACTTGCGCATATGGCTTTGTGGCTGGCAGCGGTCTGTGCGCTGTTCCAGATCGGGCTGGCTATCGGCATTGTCCGCAATGGCGAGGGGCATGAACAGCAGGCGGCCGCCATTCGTGCCGTGCGGGTGCTTTCGATCGGGCAGGCAGTGTTGTGCCTGGGCGCATTTTTTGCGCTGATCTGGCTGTTCATGATCACGGATCTCTCCGTCAAGCTGGTGGTCTCGCACAGCCACAGCGAAAAGCCGATGCTCTATAAAATCACTGGCACATGGGGCAATCATGAAGGATCGATGCTGCTCTGGGTTGCCGTCCTCACGGCATCGGGCGCGTTGCTCGCGCTGTTCGACAAAGCGTTGAGCCGCCGGATGCTGGCGGCGACGCTGGGCGCGCAGGCCTGCCTTGCCATCGGCTTTTTCCTGTTCCTGTTGCTGGCGTCCAATCCGTTCGCACGGCTCGATCCGTTGCCGATCGAGGGCGTGGGGCTCAATCCGCTGCTGCAGGATCCCGGCCTCGCCTTTCATCCGCCCACGCTCTACATTGGCTATGTCGGCCTATCCATTGCATTTTCCTTTGCGGTGGCGGCGCTGGTGCTGCGCGATGCGGGGCCGGCATTTGCACGCGCGATGCGGCCATGGGTGTTGCTGTCCTGGGTTTTTCTGACCATCGGCATTACGGCCGGCAGCTACTGGGCCTATTATGAGCTGGGCTGGGGCGGCTGGTGGTTTTGGGATCCTGTGGAAAATGCCTCGCTGATGCCATGGCTTGCGGCAACCGCGCTGCTCCATTCGGCAAGCGTGACAGCCAAGCGCGATGCGCTGCGCGCCTGGACGCTGATCCTCGCCCTGATCGGCTTTGCCAGCTCGATCCTCGGCACCTTCATCGTGCGCTCCGGCCTGCTCACCTCGGTGCATGCCTTTGCGGTCGATCCGACGCGCGGCACCTTCATTCTCGTGCTGATGGCCTTTTATGTCGGCGGCGCCTTCCTGCTGTTCGGCTTGCGGATCGGCGCTGTCACCGAGGGAAAGAAGTTCGCGCTGTTCAGTCGGGAATCGGCGCTGGTGCTCAACAATCTGCTGCTGTCTTCGATTCTTGCAATCGTGGCATTCGGCACGCTTTATCCGATTGCGGCAGAGGCCATGGGCGAAAAAATCTCCGTCGGACCGCCTTATTTCAATGCGGCCACTGCGCCCTTCATGTTTGCAATCATGCTGGCGCTTTTGATTGGCCCCTCGCTGCGCTGGCGCAAGGATGGCTTTGCCCGGATCAGCAAGGGGGCGGTGTTCGGCATCGGCCTGATGCTGTTTGCCGGTGCCATGTTGCTGTGGCGGATTGCCGATATGGGCTGGCTCAGCCTGGTCGCGCTTGCGCTGGCGGCGGCGCTTGCGGTGGCAAGCTTTTATCCGCTCGTCGGGCGAAACCTGCTGCGCACGCCGCTCCCCGTGTGGGGCATGGTGGTGGCGCATTTCGGGATCGCCGTGGCGCTCGTGGGCATGGCGAGCGATGCCGCGTTCACCCGCGAAACGCTGGCGGCGGTCAAGCCGGGGCAGACGGTCAGTGTCGGCGCGTGGCGCGTGAAGCTCGACGATGTTTTCCCGCGTGAGGGCGACAACTGGACCGCGATCGAGGCGCGGCTGAGCGTCAGCCGGCCCGGCAGCCAGACCGTCATGTCGCCGCAAAGCCGCACCTTCATTCAGCCGCAGACGGAAACGAATGAGGCCGCGCTGTACACGGTGTGGGATGGGCAGCTTTATGCCGTTCTGGGCCAGCCCGATGCAGCCGGTCGATGGCAGCTGCGGCTATGGTGGAAGCCATTTGTCACGCTGATCTGGTTTGGCGGTCTGCTGCTTTCGCTGGGCGGTCTGCTCGCCTTGCTTGGCCATAGCGGGTGGATCGATGCCGCGCGCCGCTGGCGCAATCGCCCCCGTGCGGCCAAGGGCTATGACGTGCGCGGCTATGCAGCGGAAGGCGCTGGCTGATGCGCAGCAAATGGGCCTGGATCCCCTTTGTCCTTCTGTGCTTTTTTGCCGGGCTTGCGCTTTACAGCCTGATGCGGGGCGATGATGCCGCCCCGCTTGACCGGATGGCCGGCAAGCCCGTGCCCGATTTCACACTTCCGCAGGCGCTGCCGGAGATTCCCGCGCTCACCAGCGCAAAGCTGCGCGACGGGCAGCCAAAGCTGGTCAATATTTTTGCCAGCTGGTGCGTGCCGTGCGCCGCAGAGGCGGGCGAGCTGGAGCGGCTGAAGGCATCGGGAATCGTCATTTACGGAATTGCGATCCGGGACAAGCCGGAGGATCTTGAAAAGTTTCTCGCCCAAAATGGCAATCCCTTTGCGGCCATCGGTTCGGATATGGATAGCCATGTGCAGCTGGCGTTCGGCTCCAAGCAGGTTCCCGAAACCTTCGTCATCGATGGCAAGGGGGTGATCCGCCGCCATATCAAGGGTGTGATCACGCCGGGCATGGTGCCTGGCCTGGTTGCCGAAATGAAGGCAATGCAATGAGGCCGGGGATGGCTGCCATCGGGCGGGGATGCGCCTGTGTCTGCCTGTTTCTGGCGACTGTCGATGCCGCCATCGCGCAGGACAGTGCGCCGCCCGCGCGCTATGCCAATACGCAGCTGCCCGATCCGCAGGCGGAGCAGCAAGCGGTCGCCCTGATGCACAGCATCCGCTGCCTGGTGTGCGAAGGGCAGTCGATTGCCGACAGTGATGCGAGCCTTGCCGGCGACATGCGCTCGCTGGTGCGCGAACGCATTGCCAAGGGCGAAACCCCGGAGGCGATCCGCGAGTGGCTGGTGGAGCGCTATGGCGCCGAAATTTCCTATGATCCGCCCAAAAGCGGGGCGACGCTGATGCTGTGGCTGCTGCCATTGCTGCTGCTTGTCGGGGCTGCGGCCATTCTTTTCACCCGCATCAGGCGATCGGGCCAATGATGGCATGGCTGGCCGTCGGGGGCTTTGTGCTGTTGGCCTGCGCCATTCTCGCGTTGGCCAATCGCCGGATGCCGATCATGATGTTTGCTGCGCTCGGGCTGTTTGCTGTTTCAGGCTATATCATGGTCGGCCAGCCACAGCTGGCAAGCGCGCCCAAGGCAAAGGCCCCCGAGCCCAGATTTGATCCCAATGCGAGCGGGCAGGTGACGTTGCGCTTCGCCGATCGCTATGGTTCGTCGGGGCGCTGGATGGCAATGGCAGACAGCTTTGCCAAGCGCGGCAAATATAAGGATGCAGCCGGTCTGGTGCGCGCGGGGCTGCGCGACAATCCCAATGATCCCGTCCTGTGGGTGTTGCTCGGCAATCTGCTCGAGCAATATAGCGGCAATGCCGATGCCCCCGCGGCCAAACTTGCCTATGATCGCGCCCGCGCGCTCAATCCCGACGCCCCTGCGCTGCTCTTTACCGATGGGGTGCGCGCCATCAACCGCGCTGATCTGCCGGCTGCCGATGCGGCGTGGTCCCGCCTGCTTGCCGTGGCACCACCCAATGCGGCCTGGCGGCCCGAGGTCGAACAGTTGCTGGCGCTGGTCAAGCTGGAAGAGCGCAAAGCCGCGACCGCTGTGCCTGCAGGCGCACAAGGGCAATCCCCGCCAGCCGCTGCGCCACCGGCACCGGCTCCTTGATGACGGGACCTTGATATAATGTTTGCCTTGGCACAGGCTGCATGATAGCCGCCGCCCGCCTGCTTGATGCGGGGCGCAAAATGGGGATTTTTGAGGGGTCTTGGGGATGAGCGAGTCGCGCGCGTCACCTGCGCAGGGTGCGGTCCCGGACGGGGCGGGCGCGTCATCGCCAGCACAGGGGCACCAGCAGCAGGAAGGCCTGGTGAAACTGTGCGTCGGCGCGGTCGGCGTCGTGTTCGGCGATATCGGCACCAGCCCGCTCTATGCGTTCCGGGAAACCTTTGCCGGTCACCACCCGATCGAGCCCGATCCGATGCATATTTATGGCGTGCTCAGCCTCGTTTTCTGGTCGATGATGATCGTGGTGACCTTCAAATATACGCTCACCATCATGCGTGCCGACAACAAGGGGGAGGGGGGCAGCCTGGCGCTGCTCGCGCTGATCAACCGCTCCACCCAGGGTGCGAAGTGGACCGCGCCCTTTGTCCTGCTCGGCGTGTTTGCAACGGCGCTCTTCTATGGCGATTCGATGATCACGCCTGCCATGTCGGTGCTCTCGGCCACGGAAGGGCTGCAATATGTGCACCCGGGCTTCAAGCAGTGGGTGCTGCCCATCGCGGTCGGCATATTGGTCGGCCTGTTTGCGATCCAGTCGCGCGGAACGGCGCGGGTTGGCGCGCTGTTCGGGCCGATCATGCTCAGCTATTTCACCATGCTGGCCGTGCTCGGGCTCTCGCATCTGGTGCACATGCCCGAAGTCATCCTGCAAACGCTCAATCCGCTCAATGCGATCAACTTCTTCTATATTGACGGATTTCGCGCCTTTGTCGCCCTTGGTTCGGTCGTGCTCGCGGTAACGGGGGCCGAGGCACTTTACGCCGATATGGGCCATTTCGGGCGCAAGCCGATCGGGGTGAGCTGGATGGCCTTCGTGCTGCCTGCCCTGATGCTGAACTATATGGGGCAGGGCGCGATGGTGCTCTCGCTGCCGCTCGCAGAGGCCCAGCAGGTGATCCGCGATCCGTTTTTCCTGATGATGCCCGATGAAGTGCGTTTGCCGGTTGTCATTCTTGCCATCCTTGCCACCATCATCGCCAGCCAGGCGGTGATTTCGGGTGCCTTTTCGCTGACCCAGCAAGCCATCCAGCTCGGCTTCATTCCGCGGCTCAGCATCAAGCATACCAGCGCCAAGGCCCACGGGCAGATCTACATTCCGGTGGTCAACTGGTTTCTGATGGTGATGGTGCTGTTGCTGGTGTTCAGCTTTGGCTCGTCAAGCAATCTGGCCGCCGCTTATGGCATCGCCGTGACGGGCGCCATGTTCATCGATACCTGCTTGCTGTCGGTCGTGCTGCTGACGCTGTGGAAATGGCCCGCGTGGAAGGCATTTCCGGTGCTGGCGCTCTTCTTCCTTGTCGATATCGCCTATTTTGGTGCCAATCTGCTGAAGGTGCCGATGGGCGGCTGGGTGCCGCTTGCCCTCGGCCTCGTCATTTTCACCATGCTCACCACATGGTCGCGCGGCCGCAAGCTGATGCAGGAGCGCATGCGCGAGGCGGCGATGCCGATCCCGGTGTTCATCGAAAGCGCGGCCAGCTCGGCCAGCCGCGTTCCGGGCACGGCGGTGTTCATGACGTCCACGGCGTCGGGTGTGCCTCATGCCTTGCTGCACAATCTGAAGCACAACAAGGTGCTCCATGAAAGGATCATCCTGCTGACGGTCAAGATCGAGGATGTGCCATATGTGACGGATTCGGGGCGTTGTTCGATTGACGATCTGGGCAACGGCTTTCACCGGATGATCCTGCGCTATGGCTTCATGGACGAGCCCGATGTGCCCGCTGCCTTGCAGGGTATCCATGGCTGCGGCCCAAGATTCAGGATGATGGATACAAGTTTCTTTCTTTCAAGGCAGACATTGCTGCCATCGGCCCGGCCCGGCATGCCGCTGTGGCGTGAAAAGCTGTTTTCCTGGATGCTGCGCAATGCAGAAAGCGCGATGGAATTTTTCCGGCTGCCCACCAATCGCGTGGTTGAGCTTGGCAGCCAGGTTGAGATTTAGGGGGCGTTCTCAACGCCTTGCCGGGCAGTTCGATCCATTTCGGATCATGACTCCTCCGATCTGCTTGCTTTTCATGGCGGAATATCGCTTTCCCGGGAGATGTTGACGCATTTTACTTTGGCGATTTCATGTCGCGACGATATCTGATGCACATGTCTTCGGCGTTGGCGCATGGCGAGCCTGCAAACGGCCCGTTTTTTCTGCTTTTCGGCGGCGTCAACGATCATTTGGGCGTTGATGGGCGCTTCGTTGCAGAATTGCAGCGCCTCGGACTGCGTCCGCTTCTTCCGCCAGAGCGCAACGGGCCGTCTGAGCCGGGCGATCCGAATGTCGTTGCCCAGGCCGACATCGCCTTTGGCACGCTGAACGCGCGGGCGCAGCTGCGTCGAGCCGTTGCCGAGGCCCATTCCGATGCGCTGAAGGCAGCGGATTATTTCGCCCTCACGCCGGCGCAGGCGAGCCAGGCGACG
>CAZFYJ010000124.1:0-6374 GCA_964523215.1 uncultured Sphingomonadaceae bacterium
ATTTCGAGATCATTTTGGCTTGGCTGCGGAGGCAGCGCATCCGTCAAATCCTGCACGGGCGTTCACCGGCAATTTTGCATGGGAGGAGGCTTCGATGACCGCAAGACCCGACAGAAGGCTCTCCGTAGATTATCCCTGCGCCGCCCATTCGCGCAGCATGTGCTTTGCGATTTGCAGCTGGAGGATCTGCGTTGTGCCCTCATAAATGCGGTAGATGCGTGCATCGCGGAAAAAACGTTCCGCATCATATTCGGCGAGATAGCCGGCGCCGCCATATATCTGGACGACACGATCAACGACACGGCCGCACATTTCGGTGGCAAAGACCTTGGCGGCGGCGGCTTTGCGCAGGATATTCTCGCCTGCATCGGCGCGGGCGGCGGCATCATCCAGCATGCATTCGGCCGCATAGATTTCGATCTCGCTTTCGGCCAGCATCGCCTGGATCAACTGGAAATTGGCAATCGGCTCGCCAAAGGCCTTGCGTTCATTGGCATAGCGCAAGGCTGAATCGAGCGCACGCCGGGCATAGCCTGCCGCGGCATTGCCGACCGAGAGCCGCCCATTGTCGAGGCTCTGCATCGCCGTTGCAAAGCCCCTGCCTTCCTCGATCCCCAGCAGGGCATCCGCGGGCAAATGGACATCCTCCATGATGATGTCCGAGATGTGGCTGCCCGCCTGGCCCATTTTCTTGTCCGATTTGCCGACGCTGACGCCCGGCGTGGTCATCGGAACGATGAAGGCGGAGACATGCGCATTTTTGGGCAGCGCTTCCTTCGATGTCCGCGCCATGATCAATGCCACATCGGCGAGCGGCCCATTGGTGATGTAGCGCTTGGTGCCGTTCAACACCCAGCCATTGCCAGATTTGACCGCCATTGTCTGCATTGCCGCCGAATCCGATCCCGAGCCCGGTTCGGTGAGGCCGAAGCAGGCGATTTCGCCGCCCGCCAGTCGTGGCAGCCATTCGGCCTTCTGGGCCTCGGTGCCGCTGTTCTTGATCGCGGAACAGACCATGCCGATGTTGATCGAGGTGACCGAGCGATAGCAGGGCATGGCATAGGAAAGCGTGCGCATCGCCGTGCAATATTGGCTGATGTTCATGCCCGCGCCGCCATATTCCTCTGGCATGGTCAAGCCAAACAGGCCCATGTCGCGCATTTCGGCAAGGATATCTTGCGGGATCTGATCACTTTCGATGATCGCCTTTTCCGCCGGGATCAGCCGTTCGCGCACATAACGGCCCAGCTGGTCGATGAACTGGGCGAAAACATCGGCATCCATGCCGGGATTGCTGTTGCTCATGCAGGGTTCCTCATATTGGACCGCCGGGGATCATGGCAGCCCCAGATATTTGTGGGTCTGCAGCGAAAGCCGCCACAGCGGATTCTGCCGGACAAATTCGATGCACGCCGCAAGTGCCTCATCGCGCCCTGGCCCATCCATCGGCTGGATCAGGAAATGCTTGAAATCCCAGCTCTCCATCTTGGCCCAGTCACTCGCCGTGCCGTGGCCGTCCGCCTGCGGCCAGACCAGCTTCAGCTCGTCGCCCGTGCGCTGCACGGTTTCGCTGCCGGCCTTCGGGCTGATGCAAATCCAGTCTATGCCTGACACAATGGGCAGTGTGCCATTGCTTTCGATCGCGATCTCAAAGCCATGATCGCGCAGCGCGGCGATCAGAGCTGCATCCACCTGCAGCATCGGCTCGCCGCCCGTCAGCACCACATAGCGCCGCTCCCGCCCCGTGCCCCAGCAGGCCGCGATCGCCCGTGCCAGCGCCGCTGCGTCGGAAAATCTGCCACCGCCCACGCCATCGGTGCCGACGAAATCCGTGTCGCAAAAGCGGCAAATGGCGCTCGCCCGGTCCGCCTCGCGTCCGCTCCACAAATTGCAGCCGGCAAAGCGGCAGAAAACCGCGCGCCGTCCTGCCTGCGCCCCTTCGCCCTGAAGCGTGAGGAAGATTTCCTTGACCGCATAGCTCATGATGCGGCGGACGCGGCATAGCGTGTCGGGTCTGCCAGCCCCGCTTCGGCAAAGCCTTTCCGGCGCAGCTGGCAGGCATCGCAACGCCCACAATGAAGACCATCCGGGGCAGGATCATAGCAGGACCAGCTCATCGCGGCATCCAGCCCCAGCCGTGCCGCCTCGCGGGCGATATCGGCCTTGGTCATGTGCAGCAGCGGCGTCTGAAAACAAAACGGATCACCTTCCACGCCCGCCTTGGTGGCGCGCCGCGCCGTTTCCGCAAAGCTTGCGACAAATTCCGGGCGGCAATCAGGATAGCCCGAATAATCGAGCGCATTCACGCCGACATAAATATGCCGTGCGCCGGCCGCCTCCGCCCAGCCGAGCGCGAGGCTCAGGAAGATCGTGTTGCGCGCTGGCACATAGGTAACCGGAATGCCGGGCTGGACGCCATCCTTGGGCACGGCAATGTCATCCGTCAGCGCTGATCCACCGAAACTGCGCAAATCAAGCGGCAGCTCGATATGCCGGGAAACGCCCAGATGGGCGGCGATGCGCCGCGCCGCCTGCAGCTCGATCGCGTGCCGCTGATTATAGTTGATGGTGAGCGCAAGCACATCATGCCCGGCGGCACGGGCGAGGCCTGCGCACACCATCGAATCCATGCCGCCAGAAAGCAGCACCACTGCAAGCTGATCGTTGAGCATCGCCATGATGGAGCGCCGCTAGCACAAGAGTGGCGGCAAGTGGCCAAAAAAAAGTGGCCGTTCCAGTGAAGGAACGGCCCGTCAGACACTGTCTGCTGAGAGAGGAACGTACCGAAGTACGCGACCTTCTTACACCGGCTTTGGTAAATTTTCGCTTAACGCCGAAATGGCGGCCCAGCCGGACAGGCCGAGTGCCTGCATCTGCCGGGCGCGTTGCGGCGTCATCCCGCCCAGGGCAATCACTGGCAGACAGGTCGCACTGGCAAGCGCTGCCGCGCGAAATCGGCCCAGTGCACGTGCATCCGGATGCGATGCCGTGGGAAAGACGGGCGACAGCAGCACCATATCCGCACCGCGCCGTTCGGCCTGCCGCAATGCACGCAGATTGTGCACCGGGGCAGACCGGATCAGCGCGCGCGCCTCGGCCCTGCGCGGAAGGGACTGGCCCCGCCCGGCGTGCACCCCGTCTGCCCCCAGCGCACGCGCCTCGCGCGCCGAACCCGACCACAGCCAGATCAGCCCGTGCCTGCGCGCAAACGCTGCCACCCGCCGTGCCCTTGCCTGCCGCACATGGCGTGGCGCATGATAATCGCGCAGGATGATGCCGCTGCCCGGCGGCAGATGCGCGATGATCTGCCAGAGATCATCCTCGATCCGGGCATCGCTCATCAGCCACAGCCGCGGCAGCGCCGCGTGCCGCACTTCATTATGGCATCGTGACCGGCGCATCCCTATAGCACCTAGCATGCTGCCTGCGACCATGCCAAGAACCGCCATTTCCGGAAGCAATGCCGCCGAACGGCTGGCCAATGTGCGCACGGCAATGGCCAAGGCGGCCCGCATTGCCGGGCGAGCGGCCGATGCCGCCACCCTGATCGCCATATCGAAAACGCACGGCGCCGACGCCATTGCCCCGCTGATCGCCGCAGGGCAGCGCGATTTTGGCGAAAACCGGGTGCAGGAGGCACAGGCCAAATGGCCCGCGCTGCTGGCGGCGCATCCCGATGTGCAGCTGCACCTGGTGGGCCAGCTGCAATCGAACAAGGCGGGCGATGCAGTTGCCTTGTTTCACAGCATTCACAGCGTTGATCGCCCCTCGCTTGCGCAGGCGCTGGCGCGGGCCATGTCGACGCAGGGGCTACGGCCGGATTGCTATGTTCAGGTCAATATCGGGGACGAGCTGCAAAAGGGCGGCTGTGCCATATCCGAACTGCCGGATTTGCTGGCGCTGTGCCGGACGCTGGACCTGCCGATCCGCGGGCTGATGTGTGTGCCGCCCGCCGATGAGGAGCCTGCCGCCTATTTCGCCTTGCTGGCTCAGCTGGCGCAGCGCCACAGGCTGGCGGGGCTCAGCATGGGCATGTCTGGCGACTATGAAAGCGCCGTGATGCTGGGCGCAACCGCCGTGCGCGTTGGCAGTGCGCTTTTTGGCGCGAGGCGCTGAAACGCCCGCACTAATCCCAGCGCACGGATGGATCGGGGCGCAATGTCTGGCAGAAATGTTCGGCAATGCGCAATGCCTGCTCCCGCCCAAAGCGGGTTGCGCCAGGCAGAACGATCGCATCGCCGGACACATCGACCACGGCATCACCCGGCGCGGCCGCAGTGTCGCTCTGGTCGCCATGGCCAGGCGCGCTGCGCCATGCGGTTTTGGGCACCTGGCCGGGCCCGACAAATTTCAGCTGAAAGCCATCCTCGCCGTCAAACGTGAGCCACAGCTGAACCGGATTGGTCTCCATCCCGCCGAGAAGCGCCGCATCGCCCGAGCCGACCGACCAGAAGGCATCATCTTCGAACAGCATGGCATGGCGCAGCGCGGCCTCGACATCATCAGTGATATGGTCGCCTTCGGGCGTGCGGAATGCAAAATACATGTCAGGGCCTTGTCACCAATGTGCTGCCGGATTTGGTTTTGTAATAGATGCGCAGCTGGCGCACGCCAAGATAGCGCGCAAGCAGGATGAGGTTGGTCGAACAGCTGTTGCATGTGGTGCGATCCGCATAGATTTCGAGCACTTCGGGCAGACGGCCGAAATAGAGATAGGCGTGGATCATGGCCTCTGCCTCGGCATGGCCGAGAAATTGCGCATTCTGGAAACTGTCATTTTCAACCTTGAGGCCGAAATGCCGCAGCAGCACATCAAATATCATGCGCCGTTCATCAATGCCCAGCGCGTAATTGGCGCGGTCCACATCGACGCTGGTGCCGTGGAACACCCGGCCATTGAGGAAAATTGCGGCCACTGTGCCTGCCTCGCCCTCCGGGCCTGACGGCGGAAAGCCCGCCTGCTGGCGAAACCGTTCCAGATCGGCGAGAAAGGGCATGGCGTCTGCGCTGTTCTTGGGAAGGCCGGGATTGCCAAACAGCGGATCAGGATCATTGGGCACGCGCCACAGCCCCGGCGTAAAATCCTCGGGCGTGGGCGGGCCGGCCGCTCCGTCATTGTCATAGCGCACCAGGACCTTGCCGCCCTCGACAATCTCGACCGTGCCCGTGCCATGTTCGGGATGGAGAACGCGCTGCCCCGCCCGCAAATGCGCCACATCCATGATTGCGGGCTGGGCAGATGCTTCGATCGTGCTCTGCAGCCGGGTGGGGCCCGAGAAATGCAGGCGCTCGCGATGGGCGATCATGGTTGCAATCAGGACGGCATTCTCGCTCGGCATGACGGGATTGAGGAGCCGCATCATTTCCCGCAGCGCCGACGACTTCTTGTCCGTCCGACTCAGAACATAGCTGACAAAGCGATCAGCACTGTCGACAGGCGCTTTCAGCTTGATCGCCTTGTCGAACAGCCCGCGTGCATGCGCCGGATTGGTGAGCACCAGCGCCAGCACCGCCGGGTGCTCGCTTGCCCACAGTGCAAGCGTTGGCGGCGTATCCTGCGGCAATGCGCCGATCGACGCACGCACGATCGAATGTTGATAATGCGCACGAAAGGTGCTGCCGATTTTGGCGACCACCAGATCCATTCGCCGCACCAGCCGTTCTGCCTCTTCCTCCGTTGCCCCGCGTGCCAGCGCGCGGGCACGCGCCTCATCCAGCGCGGCATTGCGCAGTTCCGGCCCATCGGCAAAGAGCACGCGCATGAAGGCTGCTTCATCGGTCGTGCGGACATTGCCGATCAGCAGGCCCCAATAGGTTGCAATATCGCCGCTGACGCTGAGCGGCGGCATGGCATCAAACACCGCCTTCATCGCGTTCACGAAATGCTCTGATTGACCGCTTTCCGACGAACTCTGGCTGGCGCGGGCAATGGTCGCCACGCGCAGCTCGGTTGCCTCGGCCAGTTTGCGCGCATCGCGGGCAGCCTTTTGCTGGGCCGCAATCTCTTCGGCGCTCAATGGCTGAACGCGCGCCATGGCGTTCGGATCTGTGCTGTCTTGCGCTTGATCGACTGGCTTGATGATGGGCGTTGGCTGATCGTCGGGCCCGTCGATGATCGATCGCACGGTCAGATCATCCGCAGCCGTGCTGGTCGCAAGTCGCCCCGGCGGCACGAATTCGGGCGAGAGCATGCTGCCTGCGCCAAGCCCGGTGCGCGCATTGGGAACCCGCATCCAGCGCATTTCGCCATCATCAAGCCGCGCCCGCGATTGCAGCACAAGCGCCGTCGCCTCATGCGGATCAATCCCGGCCGCGCGCAGCTTGTAATAGGATTTGATGTCTTCAAACCAGGGCGATGGGGCTGCGCCCCGCGT
>CAZFYJ010000125.1:0-6193 GCA_964523215.1 uncultured Sphingomonadaceae bacterium
AAAACTAATCGTCTATTTCAGTTTTTATGTCATGGCCGCGCAATCTGCCCCACAGGCTGCGGCTGTCGTGCTCGGGGACGGACCAGGCGGTGACGGGCTTGTCATTGGCGAGGGCATCTTTGATCTGGTTGCCCACTTCATCCATGGCGCTGCTTCGCGATTCGAAAAAGCCCTGATCATAGCGCACCGAATGGCCTTCATCGCCCGTGATGGCGCGCATCGCATCCTTGGGCCAGCCGCCATTGCCCAGATCCGTATAGCCCTCTGTCAACCCGTCTGCATGATTGGTATCGAGCTGCTTGGCATAGGCCACTTCCATCACATCGGGCCAGATTGGTGCTCCAGCAACGCCATTATCGCGCCTGCTGCCACCGCCCATCGCGATATTGGCGTCAATTTCGGCCTGCGTCACATTGTGCACCTGCGGCTGGCCATTGGCATCATAAAGCGTGACGTTGAACGACTGGGTTTTCGCATCATAGCTGATGGCGTTTCTGATCATGTTCGGATTTTCATTGGCGACAGCACCCAGCGTCGCGACATAATAGCAATCGCCAAAGCTGTTTTGTTCGATATCGTTCGCGCTGGGGCCGCCTGCGCCATAAAGGCTGCTCGCATCATATTTGGGCGGCCCGAAAAGCGGATTTTTTGCGGCTGGTGATTTGCCCGCTGCAAATTCTGCCAGCGCGGATTCTGTGCCTGCGCGTCCGCCCGTCTCGCGGTCCAGCGCACGCAGGATTGCGCCCTGCTCCACCGCGCTGCCGCTTGCATGAAATTGCTGCACCAGTGCGCCCGCGCCGCTCCCCAGCCTGTCCCCCAGATGGGCCAGCCGCGATTGCACATGCTGGGCGCCTGCCTGGGCCGAATGGATGATCCGCGCGGCAATGGCGGCATGATCAATGCGGGTGGCACCCTGGGCAATCGCGGTTCCGGCCATGGCCTGTTCTCCTTGCACATATGTGCTGATGATGGAACAGACTGGCATGGCAGGCCGGCCGCCGCCATCAACGAATCGTTTAGTCAGCCTAGACGAATCGTTTAGGGCGCGATGGCCTTGATCACGGCATAGGCAGCGACCACGGCGCGCAGCTTGCCCTCGGCGCGGCGATCGCCGCCATTGCGATCCGGATGATAGCGCCGGACCAGCGCCGAATAGGCCTGCCGGATCGTCTTGCGATCGGCATCGACTGCCAGCCCCAGCGTTTTGAAGGCGCGGGTCTGCTCGGCCGTCAGCATCCGCCCGTCGGCGCGCGCCTGCGGCATGCGTTCGGCCACCCCGGCCCGGAACCGCGCCGAAATGGCATCGAGCGGATCGGCAAAATCGGCCCAGCGCGGCGGCTGATCGACGCTGGCACTGCTGGCAAAGGCCCGGGTTTCGCGCGCCCAGCCCGCCACCGGATGCTGCGCGGCAAGGATATCCTCTGCGCTCATCCCGGCAAAATAATCATAGGCCGCATTGAAGGCGCGGATATGATCAAGGCACAGCCAGCGATAGGGCGCTGGCCCGTCAAAGCCCGCCCCGCCTGCGCCATTGGCCCCGCTGCTGGCCAGAGGCGCGCGAAACTCTCCGGGTGCGGCGCATCCCGGGTGCGCACAGGGGCGGCCGCTTTCTGCATGGCGGCCGTGAAAGCGCGGAGAAGGGCGAGAGGCAGTCATGGCTTTGCTTACCGGTTTGCCTGCCTTATATGGCGATGATGCCCGGAAATGCAAAAGGCCCCTTGGCCACCGAGATCGAAGCGCGGCTGATCGCGGCGCTGGCACCCACACATCTGGCCGTGATCAACGACAGCGCGGCGCACCGCGGCCACAGCGGCGATGATGGCAGCGGCGAAAGCCACTTCACGGTCGAGATCGAGGCTGCGGCCTTTGCCGGAGTTTCGCGGCTGGAACGGCAGCGCATGGTGAACCGGGCGCTGGGCGATCTGCCGGGCCAGCGTGTGCATGCGCTGGCCATCAGGGCACGGGCGCCGGGGGAATGACGATGCAGATCATCACCCCCACCAGCCACGATCTGGGCATGTTTGCGGTGCGCCGCACCCTGCCGGGCCGCCCGCGCACCATGGTCGGCCCGTTCATCTTCGTCGATCAGTTTGGCCCCGCGCAGTTCGATATCGGCACCGGCATGGATGTGCGCCCGCATCCGCATATCAACCTTGCGACCGTCACCTATTTGTTCGAAGGCGCGATCGATCATCGCGACAGCCTGGGCACCTTTGCCACCATCCGCCCCGGCGCGCTCAACCTGATGACCGCGGGGCGCGGCATTGTGCACAGCGAACGCACGCCCGCGGCCGAGCGGGCCACCGGATCGCCCATATCGGGCATGCAGACCTGGCTGGCGCTGCCCGACGGCAAGGAAGAAGTGGATCCGGCATTCGAGCATGTCGCCGCCGATGCGCTGCCCGTGGTGGAAGGCGATGGCGTGCGCGCCACCGTGATCATCGGCGATCTGTGGGGGCAGAGCGCGCCCACCACCCAGCATGCCGCCACCATCTATGCCGATATCGCGATGCGCAGCGGTGCCGCCATCCCCATCGATGCCGGGGCGGATGAGCGCGCCGTTCTGGTCGCCATGGGCAGCGCCAGCCTCGATGGCCAGATGCTGGAGACGCACAGCCTGCATGTGCTCGCGCCCGGCGTGCCGATGATGCTGCGGGCGCACAGCGAGGCCCGCATCATGCTGCTGGGCGGAGAGGCCTTTGCCACGCCGCGCCATGTGTGGTGGAATTTCGTCAGCTCCAGCCGCGATCGCATCAACCAGGCCAAGGAAGACTGGAAGGCCGGGGCCTTTCCCACAGTGCCCGGCGACGAAGCCGAATTCATCCCCATTCCCGAAGTGCCCCTGACCCGCAGCGCGAGCGTGATGGACGATTGAAGCGCCGCAAGGCCGGGCTTGTGAGCCGCCCCCTCTTGCCGTCTCGTTCCGGGCTGCTAGGCTGTGCGGCATGACGGACGGGATCACGCCTTTTGCATTGTCGCGCGCCACGCTGTCCACGGGCATCGAGATGGATTATGTCGATAGCGGGCCGCCGCCGGGCCATCCCGATGCCCCGGTGCTCATCTTTCTGCACGGCTTTCCCGAAAGCCACCGCACCTGGCGTGCGCAAATCCCCCATTTTGCCGATCGCTATCGCTGCATCGCGCCCGATCAGCGCGGCTATTGCGGATCATCCAAGCCGCAGGAAGTGAGCGCCTATACGCCCGACAAGCTGACCGCAGATGTGTTTGCGCTTGCCGATGCGCTGGGCATCGATCGCTTCACCATCGTCGGCCATGATTGGGGCGGCGCGATTGCCTGGATCGTGGCCTTTCACGGGCAGGCCAATGGCCGGGTGGAGCGCGCGATCATCATGAATGCGCCGCACCCCTTTCTGTTTCAGCGGCTGCTGATCGAGGATGCGGGCCAGCGCGCCGCCAGCCAGTATATCCGCGCCTTTCGCGATCCGGCCAATGATGATCTGGTGCGCACGCACGGGCTTGTCGGCCTGCTGCTCCGCCATGTGAAGTGGGATCGTTCGCCCGCGCTGAGCGATGCCGAGCGCGATCACATGATGGCGATGTGGCGCGTGCCGGGGGCCGCCTTTGGCATGCTCAACTGGTATCGCGCCTCCACCATCGAGGTGCCGGAAACGGACGATCCCGCCCCGCCGCGCCCGGCGCTGCTCGATATGCCGGTGCCCCCGCTGATGCTGCCCACGCTGGTCATCTGGGCGATGGACGACAAGGCCCTGCCCCCGGCCAATATCGAAGGGCTGGGCGATCATGTGCCCGATCTCACGGTCGAGCCGGTGCATGGCTGCGGCCATTTCGTGCCGTGGGAAGCGCCCGATGCCGTGAATGCGGCCATGGATCGCTGGCTGGGACGATCTTTCAGCCGCTCCAGCTGACCCACGCGCCATGGGCATGCGCCTCTGCCAGGGTCGCCCACAGGGGAGGGCCGGGCCAGTGGCGGATGCGCAATTCGTGGCGAAATGTGGCGCGGTTGGTTTCCAGCATCATCCACGCCAGCGGGCGGTCAGGCGTGGCGGCAGCCCCCGCCGCTTCGATCGCCGCGGTGATCCGTGCCTGCCGATCCGCCGGGATATATTGCCACACGATGCTGTGGTGGATCACCCGCGTCACGCCCGCGGGCTGCGGCATTGCGAGCTGTGCCTCCGCCCAATCGGCGGCATCGGCCTGCGCCACGGCCGGGGGCTGGCTGCGTGCGAGCGCAACGGCGGCATCCATGCGCGCCAGCCGATCGGCATTTTCGGGCCAGATATAGGCCTTCACGCGCAGCGCCGCTGCCGGATCGGCCAGGTTGACCGGCGCCTGATCACAGCCGTGGATCGCGACAATCTCCACCGGCGCGGACGGCGGCGGGGGGCCGCGCCATTCCGGCCTGATCTGCATTGGGGACTGGGCGGGTCCTGCTGTGACTCCGCCCAGATCATAATGATAGCGCTCCATCATCGTGTTGATGCCAGCACTGGCCCCCAGTTCGTTCAGCGCGAAGCGCGGCGGCAGGCCCTTGTCTGCCAGCCACATCAGCCCCGCCATGAAGCTGGCAGAGCGGCCGGCCTCATTGGTCTGCGGCGGGCTGTCCAGCCAGCCGGAAACCACGCCATCATGATCGGCGACGATCGCTGCGACGCGGGCATCAACCTGTGCCTGATCGGTGATCGTGCCGCGGTAAACCGGCTCAAGCCGATCCTCCCGGCCGGCCAGGTGCAGCCAGTGCAGCCCGCCCGCCAGCCGCAGCGGCAGCGCATCTTCCAGCACACGGCCGGGCCAGCCGCGCAGCCGGGCCCCGCAATGCGTGCCGCCATCCAGCAGCGCCAGCAGCGAAAGGCAGATGCGCGCCGTGATCGGCGCGCCATGGTGGCGGCAATGTTCGACCTGCGCGATGATGCCCGTGCGCACATCAGTGAGCGCCATATAATCCCCGATCGGTTCAGCCATATTGCCCTTTCCCGCGCCACGCCCTAAGGCCCCGCATCGCTATGGCCCAAAAACTCATCTTTGCCATCCCCAAGGGGCGCATATTGGCCGAGGCGCTGCCGATGCTGGCCGCAGCCGGGCTGGTGCCGGAGCCGGGCTTTGCCGATGAGGGCAATCGCGCGCTCCGCTTTGCGACGGCGCGTGCCGACGTGGACATCATCCGGGTGCGCGCCTTTGATGTGGCCAGCTTTGTGGCGCACGGCGCGGCGCAGATCGGCATTGTCGGTTCTGATGTGATCGATGAATTCCATTATTCAGAGCTTTATGCCCCGGTCGATCTGGGCATCGGCCGCTGCCGCCTGTCGCTGGCCGTGCCTGAAGGCGCGCCGCTGCCGCCGCTGGCAGGGATGAGCCATGTGCGCATCGCCACCAAATATCCGGGCATCACCCGCCGCTGGTTTGCCGAACGCGGGGTGCAGGCCGAATGCGTGAAGCTGAACGGCGCGATGGAAATCGCCCCCGCGCTGGGGCTTGCGCCCGCGATTGTCGATCTCGTCTCATCGGGCCGCACGCTTGCCGATAATGGCCTGATCGAGACGGCGACGCTGGCGGATGTGACCGCGCGGCTGATCGTGAACCGGGCCGCTTTCAAGCTTCAGCATGATCGCATCGGCCCGATGATCGATGCATTTCGCGCCGCCAGCCTTGCCTGTGCGCACAGGGGGGCCGCCGATGCCGCTGCGGCTTGACAATGCAGCCCCCGGCTTTGCCGCCGACTTTGCCGCCATGGTGGCGGCGCGGCGCGAAAGCGATGCCGGTGTCTCGCGCGATGTGGCGGCGATCCTCGCCGATGTGAAGGCGCGGGGCGATGCAGCTCTGGCGGACTATACACAGCGTTTCGATGCGCTCGATCTTGATCAGGCCGGATGGACGATCGCGGCCGAGGATTGTGCGGCAGCCTATGCCGGGCTGGCCCCGCCACTGCGCGATGCGCTGCACCTCGCCGCAGAGCGGATCGGCGATTATCACCAGCGGATGAAGCCCCAATCGGCCAGCTGGCTGGATGATGCGGGCGTCACGCTTGGCTATCGCTGGGGGCCAGTGGCGGCAGCGGGGCTTTATGTGCCGGGCGGGCGCGCGGCCTATCCCTCTTCGCTGCTGATGAATGCCATTCCGGCAAAAGTGGCCGGCGTCGAACGGCTGGTGATGTTGACGCCGACGCCCGGCGGCGAGACCAATGCGACCGTGCTGGCGGCGGCGCACATCGCCGGGG
>CAZFYJ010000126.1:0-6160 GCA_964523215.1 uncultured Sphingomonadaceae bacterium
GCCATTTGCCGATCGTGCAGGGTGATGTCCGCCGGTCGATGCTGCATTATGAGAGCGCAGCGCTCGCAATCGAGGCGCTGGTGCGGCAGCCGCTTGCGCAGCGCATCGTCACCCTGGCCGACGAGACGCCATTTTCCTACCGTCTGCTGGCGGATGCCGCGGCGCAGGCAGGCCACCGTCTGGCGCTGCATAACATGCCCGGCTGGCTGCTGGCCGCGGCGTATCGCTTGATGCCCGGAGCGGCCGCCAGCCTCTTTTCGGACAATGTGCTGAGTTCGACTGCCAACGCTGCTGGATCGCTTGGCATGCGAACGCGCCTGGCAGAGGATGTGGCGCGCATATTTGCCAGTGGCGGGGGGCGCTGATGGCGCGATCGCGCATCTGGATCATCTCCGAGCTCTTTTATCCGGAGCAGACCTCGACCGGCTATTTCCTGACGGAAATCGCCCGCGGGCTGGCCGATGCGCATGATGTGGAAATCCTGTGCGGCCAGCCGAGCTACAGCGAGCGTGGCATCAAGGCGCCTGCGCGCGAACGCTGGCAGGGCATGTCCATCCGCCGCGTGCTTTCCACCCATTTCGACAAGGATCGCCTGATCCTGCGCTTCATCAACGCCATCAGCTTTGCCGCATCCTGCCTGTTCAACGCTGTGGTGCGGATCAGGCGGGGCGATGCGGTGCTGGTGGTCACCAATCCGCCCATTGTCTATCCGCTGATCATCCTGATCTGCAGGCTGAAGCGGGCACGATCGCTGTTGCTGATCCATGATGTCTATCCCGACATATTGTGGGCAACGGACATGCTGAGCCGCGACGGGCTGGCGTATCGGCTGCTCGAACGTCTGTTCGCAGTGCCGATTGCCTGGGCCAGCGCCGTGATCGTGCTGGGCCGCGACATGCAGCAGCTGATCTGTGACAAGACGGGTCGCCCGGCGGACGAGGTGGTGATCATCCCCAACTGGGGTGATACGGAGGAAATCCGGCCGCTGGCGCGCAGCGAAAATCCCTTTGTTGCAGCGCATGCCATGACAGCGCCGGTCACGATCCAGTTCAGCGGCAATATCGGACGCACCCACGATGTGGCCGCGATCCTTGCGGCCGCACGCAGCACCGCAGCCAACCCGGACATTGCCTATATGTTCATCGGCTATGGCGGCGGCAGTGATCTTGTGCGTCAGGCGCTGGCGGACAAGAGCCTCGCCAATGTCCGCTTTCTGCCGCGTCAGCCGCGCGAGATGCTGGGGCCGATGCTGGCGAGCGCCACCGCTGTGGTGATCGCATTCAACGACAAGATGCTCGGCCTCTCCGTGCCCAGCCGGATGTACAATGTCATGGCGGCGGGCACTCCGATCATCGCCATGGCGCACCCGGCATCAGAGCTGGCCCGCACCGTGATTGATGCAGATTGCGGCTGGCTGGTGCAGCTTGGCGATGCGCAGCAGCTTGCTGATCTGGCAACATGGCTGACCACGGCTGAAGGCCAGGCAGATGCGAGGCGCAAGGGGGAGAATGCGCGCGCCGCCGCGCTGGCGCATTTCCGCTTTGATCAGGTCCTGATGCAGTATCGCCAGCTGATCGATGAATGATGGCGTGCCCGTGCGCGCCCTGCCGTCATTGCTTCACGGCATCGCCAGCGCCACGATTCAGCGCCGTCCTGATCATGAGATCAAGATCGGTCCACAGCCCCTGTGACTGAAGATAGGTCGCGTCCATGGCCGCGAGCCGGACGGGATCGGACATGTCGACGCCGGCAATCTGGCTGATGCCCGTAATGCCCGGGCGCAGCCGGTTCACGCCGTGCCGTTCCCGCTCCGCGATCAGCTTGGTCTGGCTGGGGAGGCAGGGGCGCGGGCCGACAAAGCTCATGTCCCCTGTCAGCACGTTCCAAAGCTGTGGCAGCTCATCGAGCTTGGTGCGGCGCAGGAATGCGCCAATCCGGGTGATCCGGTCGCGGCTCACTTCGTGCGACGGACGGTCGCCCGTATCCGCCGCCATGGTGCGCCATTTGAGCAGGGTGAACGGCTGCTGATCGCGGCCGACGCGCACCTGGCGGAACAGCACCGGACCCTTGCTGTCACAGAGAATCAACAGCGCAATCGGGGCTGACAACAAGAGCGCCGGAACCGTCAGAAGACATGCAAGGATGACATCAAGAGCGCGTTTCATGGTGTTTCTACAAAAATTTACGTTTGCTTCGGCCCGAGCGCGACGAACAATGATCGGCTGCGCTGCGGCCGGAAAAGGAGATCATCTGCGCCCGCAATCCTCACCCGCTGACCCCTAGCCGACCGGCTGCCATTTGCAAGCGTCGCTATGGCCTTGCAGCGGTCTCGGCACGGCTGGCCTGCCCGGCGGTTGCCTTGTGTCTCTTGGCTCTTGCGCAAGCGTGCCGCCACGCATAGAGGATCGGCGCCCGGCTGGTGTCGCCGCTGTCCCACCGGCAGGAAACATCATCACTGGCGCAGATCCGGCTGCGCCCCATCATCGCGGGGCCGAACGCACATAATGGCTGAACTTTCGATGCATTCCCGCGGCTCCTCGCTTCGTTTCTGGGCGCTCGCGATCTTTCTTGCATTCGTGTTTCTGACGGGCGGGGCCTCGCGCAATGATGTGCAGTCGCTGCTGCTGCTCTATCCGGTTTCGGTGCTGACATGCGCATTTGCGTGCCTCACATTGCGTCGCGAACATTTTGCCGGCCGGCGGCTGCTCGTGGTGGTGATGGGGCTGATCCTGCTTCTTGGCCTCGTGCACATCGTTCCGCTGCCCCCCGCTGTGTGGCATGCATTGCCGGGGCGCGATGTGGTGGTGGAGATTGATCGTCTGGCGGGCCTTGGCGATGTGTGGCGCCCGATCACGCTTGCACCAGCCAATGGCTGGCATGGGCTTGTGTCGCTGGCGACGCCGCTGGCGGTCCTCCTGCTCGGCGTCCAGCTCAGCCGCGATGATCTGTTTCGTCTGCTGCCGGTGCTGATCGGGCTTGCAGCGCTCTCTGCGATATTGGGCTTTTTTCAGGCCGTGGGGGGCGCAGGCGGCCCGCTCTATCTCTATCGCATCACCAATTATGGCTCGGCCGTGGGCCTGTTTGCCAATCGCAACCATGCCGCAACATTGCTCGCGTGCCTGTTTCCGATGCTGGCGCTGTTTGCCGCAACAGCCATGGGCACGCAGGATGCGCAGCGCCGCAAGGGCCTGTTTGCCGCCATCGCCGCGATCGTGCTGGTGCCGCTGCTGCTGGTCACCGGCTCGCGCTCGGGCGTGATTGCCGGGATCATCGGCCTGATCGGTGCTGGCCTCATTTATCGCAGGCCGGTGCCTGGGCGCATGGTTCGGACCGGCGAGCGGCGGATGCAGTTTGGCGCAGCGCCAATCCTCGGTGCCGCAGCGCTGCTCAGCATCGGTCTGCTGACTGTGCTCGCTGCCCGTGCCGAGGCGCTGACGCGGCTTTTTTCCGCATCATCCGCAGAGGATGAGCGCGCCGGTGCGTGGCGTGTCGGGCTCGATATGCTGTGGTCCTATTTCCCGGCCGGATCGGGCTCCGGCTCGTTCACCGAAGCCTTTGAAATCGTCGAGCCGGATTCGATTCTCGATCCGACCTATCTCAATCGCGCGCATAATGACTGGCTTGAAACCGGCATCACATTTGGTCTGCCAGGCATGCTGCTGCTTGCGGCCGTGGTGATCATCTATCTGGTGCGCACCGTGTCGTTGTGGCGATCGCGCGACGGCAAGCGCCGGTCGATCGTCTTTGCCCGCATGGCGAGCATCGGCATTCTGATCATCGCCATCGGCAGCATCGGGGATTATCCGCTGCGCACGCCGATCATGATGGCGGTGATGATGGTCTATGTGCTGTGGTTTGCCGAGGCAGGCAGAGAGGCGCATCGGGCGGGCAGCGCATCGGCAGCGAGGAGCGGATGATGGCGCGCGCGACACGCACATCGCGAATCAGCAATATGGTGCGCGGCATCGGCCTGCTGCGCATCCTGCTATGTGTTGTTGCCGGCCTGGCAGCGGCCTGGGGGGCGCTGGCGCTTGCGCTTTCCGGCGTTGCCCGCACGAAAAGCCCCGATCTGGCGCTCTGGCTGGTGCCAAACGAGGCCACGGCACTCGCCACCAAAGCGGAACTGCTGTTCTTCGCCGCGCCCACAAAGCCCGCACCGCAGGTGCGAACGCTGGCCCGGGCCGCGCTGCGCAGTCAGGCGATCAATCCCGATGCGCTCGCCGTGCTCGGCTTCCTGTCTGAGGTGAAGGGCGATGCGGTTGCGGCCGAGCGCCTTGTGCGCGCCTCGGATCGGCTCTCGCGCCGGCAATCGGCCGTGCAGCTGTGGCTCATCGAATCGTCGGTGCGCAAAGGCGATGTCGCCCAGGCGCTGGTGCATTATGATCGGGCGTTGCGCACCAAGCCGGATACACAGAAGCTGTTGTTTCCAGTCTTGGCCGCAGCCATCACCAATCCCGAAATCCGCAGCGCGCTGAAGCCTTATGTGCGCAGCAAGACCGGCTGGGCCGATCAATTCCTCCTTTATGCCAGCAGCCAGGCCCCGGATTTGCGGGCTGTGGTCGATCTTGTCACCGAGACGGGCGGTCCTGTCGATCCGGGCAACAATATGCGGCAAAAGCAGATTCTGCTTTCCAGCCTCGTCAGCAAAGGCGCCTATGATGATGCACGCCGGGTCTATCGCCTGATGCCCGGACAAAAGGAAGCGCGGCTGATCAGCCCGGCATTTGATGCCAGCGACAAGGATGCCCGTTTCGGCGCGATGGGGTGGCAGATTTTTGACGATCCCGATGCCGGCGGCAGCTTTGAAAACGGCGAAGATCGGAATCGGGTGCGCCTATCGGTGTTTGCGAATGCGGCAACGACCCGTCCGGTCGCCACCCGTTTGCTCTATCTTGCGCCAGGTTCCTATCGCCTCTCGGTTGTGCTTGCGGCCATCGAGCCCGGGGATGGCGGATATCTGCGCTGGCAGCTGCGATGCATGGCCGGGGCAGCCGCATCGGCAGCACCGATCTGGGTGCAGGACAGCACTGCCAATATCGATGGCGCAGCGATCACAGTGCCGACCACCTGCGCCGTGCAGCGGCTGGAGCTGATCGCAGCCGGCGGCAGGGGGGAGACCGGCGGACAAAGCGGGCTGGAGGCCGTGATTTCGGATGTCAGCCTGCGCCCGGCCCCAGCCGGGTAAGGCCCGCGCTGCTAATTGTTGTTGCCGTTCAGAATCAGCAGGATCGGCGAGACGACGGCGGGCAGCACCTGGAGCACATCCTTGAACAGGCGTCGCGCCTGCGAATCGCCGACGACGACCACATCATTGGCAAAGACCTCGGGATCTCGATACTGCCCGGCGCGAATGGCCTTCAGATTGTAGAGCGCGGCCATGTTCTTCCCGTCCACGGTGCGGAAAATCACGACGTCGTCCAGCTTGGCAAATTCGGAAACGCCGCGTGCCGTAGCGACGGCGCGCATCAATGTCATCTTGCCGATCACGGGATAGAGGCCCGGTTCGCGAACCTGCCCGTCCACGGTGATGACCTGGCTCACGGTTTCCTTCAGGTTCACGGTCACCTGCGGATCGCGAACAAATGCGTTGCGCAGCCGCGCCTCGATCATTTCTTCCACTTCGCCCGGCGTCTTTCCGGCGGCCTCGATGATCCCCGCCAGCGGGAAGGACAGCCGCCCGCTCGCATCGGCCTGCACCTCGCGCTTGCTCAGCTCTTCAATGCCGAACACGTCGATCACCAGCTTGTCGAACGGGCCGATCAGATAGGGCCGATCCGAGTTGATCAGATCTGCCCGGGTCGGGATCGGCAGCTCGCTGCCGCTCACCACCTGGATATTGGGGGCAGGGGCCTCGCCCAGGCGCGGGGTGCTCGCACAGCCAGAGACGAGGATGCTGGTGCAGGCAAGACCAAGGAGCAGGGGTGAACGCATAAATTTCCTTTGTATGCACGTGATCTGCAAAGCTTGCGAGGCAGCCTTGTGCTGGCGTGGGTAAACAGCGCCAGCCTCGCCCCAGCCCGCAGCCCGGCCTGGTGGCATGGCCTTTAGACCAAAGCACAGCCATTCGCCAAGTGGGAAGCGGCAAATCTGTGGCCGGACCTGTCCGGCCTTTTGCACGCTTTGGACTTGATGGCGCAGATGCATTCGCCTAGGCGGCACG